>JAAZFZ010000143.1 GCA_012511485.1 Clostridiales bacterium
CAATGCACTCCCCTGCGAAAACTCGATTGCATTGTAGCGGGCTCCGCAAGAGTCCCTGAGAAAGGTGCGTTGTGCTTCCTACGGTTTTTGTCTTATTTAAAAAACACCTCTGCAAGCTCCTGCGCCTCTGTGTTTGCGATATATTTTGATACATCAGCTTTTTTGAGAGCCTCCAAAACGGCTCTTTTTTCATGTGCAGTGCCGACAAGCAGGCGTTCCAGCTCTTCAATTTCCCCCTGAGCGAAAAAGTCGCCCAACAGCTTGACGGATGAAAATAGCCCGTTTTTGACATTGAAATATGCGGTTACTATACCACTTTGGAGCAGAACGGTGCCCTCCATCGCATATTTGGGCGCACTGCCGATATTCCACTCCCATGTGCCATATTTAGTTTCTATAAGGCTGTTTATTGCCTTTTCGTCCTGCCCGGTTAGCTCTGCTTTTATGCAGCCCTCCCTGCCTGAAAGAAAGTGTGAAAGCCCCTGCGTGAACTGACCGATTGTCAACGGCTCAATAAGATGCTCGCTGATATTAGTAACACGGCTTTTTACGGAGCGTATGCCCTTCGCTTCAAGCTTGAGCGGATTGGGTCTGAGGGCTTTTGAAAGAGTATTCATGGCAACGCTGAATAAAAGCGTGCCGTGGATGAGAACCCGACCCTTATAGTTTACCTGTGCATTGCCCGAAATTTTCATACCGTCGAGCAAAATATCATTTCTACCCGAGAAGCCCGCATTAAGCCCTAAAGAGCGGAGATATTCGGTCACAGGCTCTAAAAACTCCCCGAAATCCGCAAAGCCCTCCTGTCCGTTTTTGATGAAGGTGAAGTTGAGGTTCCCCAAATCATGAAAAACCGCTCCCCCACCCGTCAGACGTCGAATGACAGGGATTGAATTCTCACTTATAAAGTCCATGTCTATTTCCGCATAGGCGTTTTGGTGACGCCCTATTATTATTGCAGGCTCGTTTCGCCAGAGAAGAATATAGTTCTCCTCTCTTTGGCACAAAAAATATTCCTCACTCGCAAGATTGAATGACGGCTTTGTATGGGAATGAGATATCAAAAAGACATTTTCGTTTTTAAACAGCATAAATCCTCCGAAACATGGTGCGCTCTGAGCGCAGGTAAAATACTTGTTTAAAGCTCAAACAGAGCTTCCCTTATGACCTCGCAGACAGTCGGATGAGGAAAAATAGTTTTCTTAATATCGTCAACCTTCATCTTTGTTTCAATCATCATAGCGGCACCGTATATAATTTCAGATGTATAGCTGCCTGCAAGGTGAACGCCCAGAAGGCAGTTGTTTTCAGTGTCGACTATGAGCTTTACAATGCCGTTGCCGCCCTCGACTTCAGCCATATACCGCCCGCTCATTCTCATTGAAACATTGACAGCCCTAGCATTGATGCCCTTTTGCAAAGCGCTTTCAAGTGTTTCGCCCACAACCGCCACCTCGGGATTAGTGTAAATGACACTTGGCACTGCATTGTAGTTTATACTGTCATCTATGCCCAGCATATTGTTGACGGCAACCTCCGCCTCTCTATATGCGGTGTGTGCAAGCATTGATTTGCCGTTGACATCGCCCGCCGCATAAACGCCCTCGACATTTGTGCGGAGTTTTTCATCGGTACTGATTGCATTTTTTTGCGTTTTTATTCCAATTGTTTCAATGCCCAAGCCGTTGAGAACAGGTGTTCTGCCGATTGAAACCAAAACCTTTGAGGCTTCAATGGCTTTATTTTCACCCTTTTCTTCAAAGGTAACACAACTCTCACCGATTTCAACAACTCGGCAGGAGAGCTTGAAATTCACACCCTTTTTCTTGAGATTCTTATAAAGGACATCTGTGACATCCCTATCATCCGCCCCTGCTATTTTTTCGAGCATTTCTATTACCGTAACTGACGAGCCTACGGCATTGAAATATGCCGCCATTTCAAGGCCTATGACTCCGGCGCCGATTATCACAAGGCTCTCGGGGATTTCTGCAAGGTCAAGGATTTCACGGCTTGTAAGGCAAAACCCCTTTTCAAATCCCTCACGGAGTCCCGGAATCGGTGGCAAAACAGGCTGCGATCCTGTGGCAATCAAAAGCCTTTTTGCTTGATATTCCTTGCCCTCAGCTGATATTTTAAAGCCCTGAGCATCTCTGCCCTTAATTATACCTATAGCCTGGATAACTGTAACATTTTCTTTCTTCATTGTAAAGGCAATCCCCTTTACAAGCTGTTTTACCACTCTGTCCTTTCTGGCAACTGCAGCGGGATGGTCAAACTTCACATTTTCTGCCGATACTCCGTATTTTTCACCGTGTGCAGGAGATTCATATATTGTTGCACTGTTGAGGAGGGCCTTTGAAGGAGTGCAGCCCACGTTTAGGCATACTCCTCCAAGTGAACGCTTTTCAAAAACTACGGTTTTCAAACCACCCTGTGCCGCTCTTTGGGCAGCACGGTACCCTGCCGGCCCACCACCGAGAATAATCAAATCAAAAGTTTCCATTATATCACGCTCACTTATTAAAATATTGCAGAAGGTATTTTTCTGCCTGCCCGTTCCACAAGCCCTTGGTCTTTGCGGTAAGCTCATGCAGTTTTTTAAACATAGGACTGTTTTTGCCCAGCTTTTCAAAATCTGCAATAGCAGTCAGCGGAAGGTCAATGCCCGTATAAATTAGCTTTTTGCCACCCGGAATTGAAGGAAGATTCAAGGTGGTTTCTATAACCGAATCTAGCCCGCCTATATGCGTTACGAGTATTGAAGGATTTATAAGCCCCTTTTTCATCATCTCTATGCTCTCGAGCATATCGTCTGTATTACCGCCTGAGGTGCCCACGATATGAGTCGAGCCGTAATGCACATTATATAAATTCAGGCTTGCTTTGAAATCGGAGTTTGATGGGCCTGCAAAAAAATTTAGGCATCCGTCCTGCGCCAGGATGCTGTCGCCAAGCTCGACAACTTGCGCCACTGGCGCAAAAACAAGCACATCATCAAAGAATCCGCCCGCCAGCTCCGTCAGCTCCTTAGCAGAGTTTTTCATTCCGGAGGTGTTAACATAGTGAAGCTCCACTCCATTTTGTGCAGCGTCCTCAATATCAAGAATCTCCTGAGCGCGTGCGAGGCGTGAGGAATCAATATCGGTTATTACGAGCAATGCGGGCGATTTGCCGCAATGGATTATGTAGTCTATTGCCGCAAGCCCCATAGGCCCTGAGCCGGCAAGAATTGCCATTTTTCCGCCTTGCTTTATACCCATTTCGTGTATGTAGCTGCCTCTTTTAGTATGATACATCGCATGAAATGCACCCACCACACATGAAATAGGCTCTGCCAGTGAGCCGTAATACCAATACTCACTATCATATGGCAACAGGCAATTCATAAGCATGACCTCTTCGGGGATTATTATATATGTTGCATCGCCGCCGATATAGCTATAGGAATATCCTGGTGCGTCGAGGCTCCCCTTATAATTGAGGGCAGGCTGAATGACGAACTTTTCACCCGGTGAATACCTGTCCGCCCACTTCGAGCCAACCTTTATTATTTCACCGCAGAACTCATGCCCAACAATTATGGGGGCTTCACGCACATTTTCGGGCACACGCTTGTGTCTTGCCCCCTGCTCGGCAGCTTTATAGGATGACATACATATGCTGTCCGACACAACCTTTGCAAAAATTTCGGTTTCTCTTATTTTGGGAAGCTCGAATTCATCTAGCCTCAGGTCAAATTTTCCATAAAGACGAACTGCTCTCGTTTTCACAATAACCACCTGCCGCATATATTTTCCAAACTTATCTAATGATAGTATTTAAACACACAAGTGTCAACAATAAACGGGATATTTTAAGAATTGATATTTTTTGCAGTAATTTTTATTCGATATACTTGTATTTTTAAGAAGATAATACAAAATTTTATATATTTACCTTAATTTTTTTGCATGATGTTCTATTTACTTTTTATTGGAAAAAGTGTATATTAAAGAAAGCTGAAATTGAGGGGAGAAGAATATGGACAAGGTTGATATACAGATATTGGATTGCCTGAAAAAGAATTCCAGAGAAAATGCATCGGTTATCGGCAACAAAATCAATATGTCAGTGTCTGCTGTGATTGAGAGAATAAAGAAGCTTGAGAAAAACGGAATCATTAAGCAGTATTCCATTATCCTTGATTCTAAAATGATGGGCATGGATGTGCTTGCCTTCATCTGGGTAGGCATGGAGCACCCGAAATACAACAACGATTTTATGAATTTTGTCAAGCATCACAACAGAATTGTTGAGTGTCACTACATAACGGGTGATTTTGATTATCTTCTTAAGGTCAACACCGACACAACGCAGTCGCTCGAAATAATCCTTAACGAAATCAAGAGCGTGGGCGGTGTTTCGCTGACAAGGACACTCGTTGTTCTTTCAACAGTTAAGGAGGATTTTTCTGTTACGCTCAACGAAGGGGATATTGAGCAGTAAAAAGCATAAGCACAGGGCGTATTGAGAACTTCCTCAATTCGCCTCTTTTAATATTAAAAAAAGCGGTGCAGCCAAAAGCTGCACCGCCGAATTTTTGCAATTAGTCGTTAAGAATTTCAATTACAACGCCTGAACCGACTGTACGGCCGCCCTCACGAATAGCGAAGCGAAGTCCCTTTTCAATAGCGATAGGGGTGATAAGCTCAACATTCATGTTGACATTGTCGCCTGGCATGCACATCTCAGTGCCTTCGGGAAGAGTGATAATGCCGGTAACATCGGTTGTTCTGAAATAGAACTGAGGGCGATAATTGTTAAAGAATGGAGTATGACGGCCACCCTCATCCTTGGTAAGAACATAGACCTGACCTACAAACTTTGTGAGAGGATGAATTGAACCCGGCTTTGCAAGAACCTGGCCACGCTCAATCTCGTTGCGCTGAACACCACGAAGAAGAGCGCCAATATTATCGCCTGACTCCGCATAGTCGAGAATCTTATGGAACATCTCAACACCTGTGCAGACTGTTTTTCTCTTTTCGTCTGTAAGACCGACGATTTCAACTTCTTCGCCTGTTCTGAGCTGACCACGCTCAACTCTGCCGGTAGCAACCGTTCCACGGCCTGTGATGGTGAAAACATCTTCAACAGGCATAAGGAAGGGAAGGTCTGCTTTACGGTCGGGAGTGGGGATATAAGAGTCAACAGCATCCATAAGCTCCCAAATTGATTTAAGCTCGGGGGCTTGAGTGTCACTGCCGTTATATTCGAGAGCCTGGAGAGCCGAACCCTTGATGATAGGTGTATCATCGCCGGGGAATTCATAGCTGTCAAGTGTTTCACGAATCTCCATCTCAACGAGGTCGATGAGTTCTTCATCGTCAACCTGGTCACACTTGTTCATGTAAACAACGATATAAGGAACGCCGACCTGGCGGGCAAGGAGAAGGTGCTCCTTTGTCTGCGCCATGGGGCCGTCTGTTGCAGCAATAACAAGAATTGCGCCGTCCATCTGAGCAGCACCGGTAATCATGTTCTTAATGTAGTCGGCATGGCCGGGGCAGTCAACATGAGCGTAGTGACGCTTTTCTGTTTCATATTCAACATGAGAAGTGTTGATTGTGATACCACGGGCTCTCTCTTCGGGAGCCTTATCGATGTTTGCATAATCAACGAAAGCTGCTTCGCCCCTCATTGCGAGGGCCTTTGTAATAGCAGCAGTAAGAGTAGTCTTACCATGGTCAACGTGACCGATAGTGCCAATGTTTACGTGGGGCTTGGTTCTGTCAAATTTAGCTTTTGCCATTTTAATTTCCTCCTTCATGAAAACAATTCATAATTTCCATGCATCTGCACGATAATTGTATTCTATCAATAATATTTTGCAAATGCAAGAGTTTTTTTAATTAATCTCTTTTGATTTTGTCGCTTACAATTGTTTCGGCAATTGACTTTGGAACCTCTGTATAATGGCTGGGTTCCATTGTATATTGCCCTCTTCCCTGTGTTTTTGAACGCAGGGCAGTTGCATAGCCGAACATATTTGAAAGTGGGATATTTGCGTTTATCTGAACAGCACTGACTCTTGTTTCGGTGCTTTGAATCATACCTCTGCGGGAGTTAACATCACCGATAACATCGCCCATATATTCTTCAGGTACTGTAATCGTTACCTTCATAATGGGTTCCATGAGCACCGGTGCTGCCTTCCTCATAGCATCCTTGAAAGCCATTGAACCGGCAATTTTGAATGCCATTTCGGAGGAGTCAACCTCATGGTATGAGCCGTCATAAAGTGTTACCTTCACATCGACAACATTGAAGCCTGCAAGAACACCTGAGAGCATTGCGCCCTTGATGCCTGTTTCAACAGCGGGGATATACTCCTTAGGAACAGAACCGCCGACAATGCTGTTGACGAATTCATAACCTTTTTCCGGATTAGGCTCAATTCGGATTTTAACATGACCGTATTGACCTCTGCCGCCTGATTGACGTGCATACTTGGTGTCCACATCTGCGGGCTTTGTAATTGTTTCTCTGTAAGCTACCTGCGGGCGGCCTACATTTGCCTCAACCTTGAACTCACGCAGCATTCTGTCAACAATAATCTCAAGGTGAAGCTCTCCCATTCCGGCAATGATTGTCTGCCCTGTTTCTTCGTCCGTATAGCTCTTGAAAGTCGGGTCTTCCTCTGCAAGCTTTGAGAGTGCAATGCTCATCTTCTCCTGACCGGCTTTGGTCTTGGGCTCGATAGCTACTCTTATAACAGGGTCGGGGAATTCCATTGATTCAAGGATAACGGGATGATTTGCAGCGCACAGCGTATCTCCGGTTGTTGTGTTTTTAACACCGACACAAGCGGCAATATCGCCGGCATAGCAGCAATCAATATCCTGCCTGTGATTTGAGTGCATCTGGAGAATTCTCCCCAGTCGCTCATTTGTGCCCTTGGTTGAATTATAAACCGTGCTGCCTGTTTCAACCTTACCGGAATATACTCTAAAAAAGCAGAGCTTGCCCACAAACGGGTCCGTTGCAATCTTGAATGCAAGAGCTGAGAACGGCTCATCATCAGAAGAATGACGAACCTCTTCCTTATCCGTCTTTGGGTTTATTCCCTTTATATCCTCAACATCCGTAGGTGCGGGCATAAAATCAACCATAGCATCGAGCAAGAGCTGAACACCCTTGTTGCGATAGGATGAACCGCAGGTAACGGGAACCATAAGATTTGCCAGTGTGGCTTTTCGGATACAGGCTTTAACTTCCTCAACCGTGAGTTTTTCACCTTCAAGATACTTTTCAAGCAGCTCATCGTCCTGCTCTGCAACATGCTCCAACAGCTCAGCGTGATATTTCTCCGCAATTTCCTTCATGTCGTCGGGGATTTCTTCGTCCCTGACATCAAGCCCCATATCGTCATAGTAAACCTCCGCTCTCATTTCAACAAGGTCAATAATCCCTTTGAAATCTGACTCGGAGCCTATAGGCAACTGAATCGGAACGGCATTGCACTTTAGACGGTCTTTCATCATGTTAACAACATTAAAGAAGTCAGCACCCATGATATCCATCTTATTGACATAAGCCATACGGGGAACATGATATTTATCAGCCTGCCTCCAGACTGTTTCGGATTGCGGCTCAACGCCACCCTTTGCACAAAGAACCGTAACAGAACCGTCAAGAACTCTCATAGAACGCTCGACTTCTACAGTGAAATCGACATGGCCGGGTGTGTCTATAATATTTATACGATGGCCCTTCCAGAAGCATGTCGTAGCGGCAGAAGTGATGGTAATACCTCTCTCCTGCTCCAGCTCCATCCAGTCCATGGTAGCAGCGCCTTCATGGACCTCGCCAAGCTTATGCGTCTTCCCCGTATAAAAGAGAATACGCTCAGATGTCGTGGTCTTTCCAGCGTCGATATGCGCCATAATACCGATATTTCTTGTTAGTTCCAATGGTACCTGCCTTGGCATAAAAACCTCCATGTGCCGCACTCATGCGGCAAGATAAAATACTGAAAATAGGTTACCACCTGAAATGTGCAAAAGCTCTGTTTGCCTCTGCCATCTTGTGTGTATCCTCACGCTTCTTGAATGCTGCACCTGTCTGGTTAACTGCATCAAGAATTTCGTTTGCTAGCCTTTCCTTCATCGTTCTTTCGGAACGCTGGCGGCTGTAAAGAGTTATCCAGCGCAAACCCAGGGTCTGCCTTCTTTCGGGGCGGACATCCATAGGTACCTGGTAAGTTGCACCGCCGACACGGCGAGCCTTAACCTCAAGCAAGGGCATTACATTTTCCATTGCGGCTTCAAAAACCTCAAGGGGCTCTTTGCCTGATTTTTCTTTGATGATATCAAAGGCATCATAAACTATTTTCTGAGCAACGCCTTTTTTACCGTCATACATAACGCTGTTTATCAAACGCGTTACAAGTTTTGAATTGTAAAGCGGGTCCGGCAAAACATCGCGTTTTGCTATTTGGCCTCTTCTTGGCACTTCGCTTCCCTCCTTCATAAGAATGATATCATAGGTACTCGAGTGACAAAATTCCCGTTGCGCCAATGGAGAGGCGTATAAAATATATATACACTCTCACATCGGTCTGAGTGGATTAACCGCTCTGCCAGCAAGAAGATTCTGTCTTTTTCAGTGGATTACTTTTTGGCTGCCTTCGGGCGTTTTGCGCCGTACTTTGAGCGAGCCTGCATCCTTCCGCTAACGCCCTGAGTATCAAGCGTGCCACGGATAATGTGGTAACGGACACCGGGAAGGTCCTTGACACGACCGCCACGAATCATGACGACCGAGTGCTCCTGCAAATTGTGACCTACGCCTGGAATGTAAGCTGAAACCTCGATGCCGTTTGTAAGACGAACTCTCGCAATTTTTCTGAGTGCGGAGTTGGGCTTTTTGGGGGTTGCAGTCTTAACAGCCGTGCAGACACCGCGCTTTTGCGGAGAGTTGAGGTCTGTCACAATGTTTTTCTTGGAGTTAAGATTCTTTTGCAGTGCGGGAGCCTTTGCCTTCTTCTCAATTGTTTCTCTGCCGTTACGGACAAGCTGATTAAAGGTTGGCAAATTTACATCTCCTTTCTTTAAAAATATTTATGTGCGGAAAGCCTCCGGCATGAGCTTTTGGCTCTCCAAAGGCGATGGATTTCAAATCAAAACCTTATGCCTGAATTATAGGCATTATTATATGCAGATTCGGATTTGAAATCCATCGCCTAACACCACGATTTAGTATTCTAGCACGAAGCAAAACATTTTGTCAACATATTTCACAAATATGATCTGTGATTTTAGGCTATTATGTCAGGTTTGATTTGTGTGAAAACCAATTCAACATCACTGTAGCATTTCATGCCTGTGCCTGAGGGGAGAAGCTTGCCGATGATGACATTCTCCTTGAGACCAAGCAGCGGGTCGCTCTTGCCCTTAATCGCTGCGTCTGTGAGGACTCTTGTCGTTTCCTGGAAGGATGCTGCCGAGAGGAATGAATCCGTGGCAAGTGAGGCTTTGGTTATGCCCATGAGAGTCGGGACACAGACAGCAAGATTCGGCTCTGCGCCGTTGGCTTGCGCCTCTATGCGAATCCTTTCATTCTCTGCTATAAACTCTCTCTTTTCGACAACGGCTCCGGGCAGGAATATGGAGTCTCCCGGATTCTCAACCTTGACCTTTCTCATCATCTGGCGCACAATGACCTCAATGTG
>JAAZFZ010000144.1 GCA_012511485.1 Clostridiales bacterium
CAGATAATGCCGGAGGAAAGGACACATACAGTTGAGCAGCTGCGCGCCGAGCTTTCAGCTTCACCGACGGCTGCCATTGCGGGCGAGATTTTTGAAGCAACAGGCAAATTCCCCGCAAGGCAGGCTACTCAAACGGGGATTGAAGCACAGACCGTAAAAAGGAAGGCAGAGGCGGAAAAGCTTGCAATAGAAAAAAAGAAGAGGAATATCCTCATACTCAAAACCTGTGGCATTTCGCTTGCAGTCGGCCTTTTACTGTTCCTTATTCTTGCGTTGACTGTTTTCAGGGGCACCTTTCGTGGCAATGACAGCGACTCGGCCGAATCAACATCTCAGGTTAATACAACTGCGGGCGACCAGTTCTTCATAGTTCCTCAGTTTGCCGGCCAGCCATACAGCCGTTTTTCCAGTCAGGCAGTCTGGGCAGAGAGGTTTGTGCTTGATGTAACCTATGAGTTCAGTGATAAGGTAGAGTCCGGTATCATAATCTCTCAAAGCGTTGCCGCCGAAACAGAGGTTAAAAAAGGTGCAAGGATTATGCTTGTTGTGAGCAAGGGTGTCGAACAAATAACTATGATAGACATTGTCGGTCTGACATATGATGCTGCCGAACAAAAGCTCACTGAGCTTGGTTTTGAATGTGTCGTCAACGAGCAGGAGAATGACGGAACTCACCTTGAAAGCGTTGTCATATCCGCAAATCTTGAGGTCGGCAAATCCTACCCGAAGGGGACTAAGGTATATATTAAAATTTGGGGTAAAGCCCCAACCGAGGCTATGGCAAGCAACGAATCGGACGATGATTTTCTGCGAGGAATCTTCAATTTATTAGACTAAAACTGACAATAAAAAAACGGGTTCGGTTGTTTTCAGCCGAATCCGTTTTTTGATATTTGTTATTGTTGGATTCTCACCGGTATGTTCTCTGAGAGCAGGTACTGCTTGAGCTCTTGTATTGAGATTTCATTAAAATGAAACAGTGAGGCAGCAAGCACTGCATCGGCCTTGCCATAGGTAAAGGCATCATAAAAGTGCCTTAGCTCTCCCGCACCGCCCGATGCGATAACGGGTATCCCCACATTTTCGGAGACTGCCCTTGTAAGCTCAAGGTCATATCCGTTTTTCTGCCCATCACAGTCCATACTGGTCAGAAGAATTTCGCCGGCACCTCTCTCATATGCTTCAACCGCCCATTTAACGGCATCAATTTCCGTTTCGATTCTGCCCCCGTTGAGGTAGACCCTCCAGCCGTGTTCACAGCGCTTGGCGTCAATGGCACACACAACGCACTGACTGCCGAATTTATATGAAGCTTCATTGAGCAGCCTCGGGTTCCTGACAGCCGCAGAATTGACTGAGATTTTATCCGCTCCCGCCCGCAGAAGCTCGGTGAAGTCCGAAACCGCAGAGATACCTCCGCCGACAGTGAACGGAATAAATATAGAATTTGCAACCTTTGTGACTATTTCAACCATTGTGCCTCTGCCCTCATGCGTTGCGGTAATGTCAAGGAGAACCAGCTCGTCCGCACCCATCTTGTCATAGGCAATGGCGCACTCCAACGGGTCCCCCGCATCACGGAGATTAACGAAGCTTACTCCTTTTACGACTCTGCCCTTGTTGACATCAAGGCAGGGGATGATTCGTTTAGCATACATTTTTACAGTCCTCCCCGCCGCATATTGCAGCAAAATTTCTAAGCATTATAAGCCCCGCTTCTCCGCTTTTTTCGGGATGGAACTGGCATCCGAAAAGCGCTCCCTTTGAAACGGCAGCATCAATTTCAACACCATAATAAGCAGTAGCGGCAACTTCACCCTTGTTTTCCGCCTCAAGATAGTAAGAGTGAACAAAATAAACATAAGTGCCCTGCTTTATTCCCTTAAAAATCCCTTCGTTTTTCTTTATATCAAGAGAATTCCAGCCCATGTGCGGAACCTTTACTTCACATGCGGGGATTTTTCTGATTTTACCCTTGAGAATTCCAAGCCCTGCTGCCCCCGGGCTTTCCTCCGAATGCTCAAAAAGGAGCTGAAGCCCCAAGCAGATACCCAGAAACGGCTTGCCGCTG
Organism: Clostridiales bacterium; assembly: GCA_012511485.1. GTDB lineage: Bacteria > Bacillota > Clostridia > Oscillospirales > Acutalibacteraceae > JAAZFZ01. Next base: position 2,072 of record JAAZFZ010000144.1, read on the forward strand.
AGAGCTGCTTTTTTGACAGACTCGAGGAGTCCGCTTTTTTTCATGCAGTTCATTGCATCCTCAAAGGAGCCAACTCCCGGCAGAATCACCCCATTTGCAGATAGAATAAAATTACCGTCTGAAGATATTTGCGACTTAACACCTATATAATTGAGTGCTTTATGCACACTTTGCAAATTACCCGCCCCGTAATCAACAATGGCTATCATAGAAAACCTCACAAATATTTTATGACATATTCTAACATAAATGAATTCACATTACAATTATTGTTCGTTAAAATAATAGCAGGGCTTGCACAATTGCTCACCCTGCATCTTTTTATTCTCCTAGATATGCCTTTTTGACATTCTCGTTATTCATAAGTTCCTCTGCGTTGCCCTCGAGTGCAATTTTTCCCGTTTCAAGCACATATGCGCGGTTAGAGATTTCAAGTGCCTTTTTTGCATTTTGCTCAACCAAAAGAACAGTAGTGCCGCCCGAGCTTATTTCTCTGATCATATTGAATATTTCCATCACGATCAGGGGGGAAATCCCCTTTGACGGCTCATCCATAAGGATTATCTTAGGGTCTGACATCAGAGCCCTGCCCATTGCAAGCATCTGCTGCTCACCGCCGCTGAGGGTGCCCGCAACTTGATTTTTTCTTTCCTCAAGTCTGGGGAAGCTTCTATAAACTCTTTTTAAAGAGGCTTGAATCTCAGAATTGCTCTTTCTCGTGAAAGCGCCCAGCCTGAGGTTTTCCAGCACGGTTAATTGCTGAAAAATTCTCCGCCCCTCGGGGACATGAGCCATGCCCATCTGAACGATTTTATATGCGGGAGTTTTCACAAGGTCATGGCCTTCAAATTCTATTTTGCCGGCATGCGGCTGAATAAGGCCGGTTATAGTGTGCAGTATGGTTGTTTTTCCCGCGCCGTTTGCACCGATAAGGGCAATAACCTCGCCCTCGTTGACCTCAAACGAAACGCCCTTAATAGCCCTTATAACGCCGTAAAAAACCTCTAAATTTTCTACCCTAAGCATTGCCATAATTAATTCTCCTTACTCACCCAGGTATGCCGTAATAACTCTCGGGTCGTTGAGAACCTGCTCCGTTTTTCCGCTGGCAAGCTCCGTGCCGAAATTTAGAACGGATATCCTTTCGCATATTCCCGCAACAAGCTTCATATCATGCTCAATGAGCAGGATTGTCATGTCAAATTCATCACGGACAAAGCGGATGGTATCCATAAGCTCGCCCGTTTCATTCGGGTTCATACCGGCCGCAGGCTCGTCAAGCAGCAAAAGCTTGGGGGTTGTTGCGAGCGCTCTGGCGATTTCAAGCTTCCTCTGCTTGCCGTAGGGCAGATTTGATGCGAGGTAATTATACTCATTTTCAAGCCCGAAAACTTTTAATATTGAAATAGCCTTTTCGTCCATCTCTTTTTCTTTTCTTTTATAAGAGCGGGAGTGGAAAATCCCTTGCGCTACGGAGTATTTTATCTGATTTTGGAGCCCCAGCTTAACATTGTCAAGTACGCTCATGTTGCTGAAAAGCCTGATGTTTTGAAAGGTTCTTGCAATGCCTTGCTTATTTATCTGAATTGAGTTTTTGCCCGTGAGGTTCTTTCCGTCAAGATGTATGGTGCCGCAGGTAGGCTTATAAACTCCCGTAACCATATTGAACACGGTTGTTTTCCCTGCACCGTTGGGGCCTATCAGCCCGTAAAGGCAGCCCTTTTCAACGCTGGCATTAAAATTATCAACAGCATGCAGGCCTCCGAAAGAAATCCCGAGGTTTTTAATCTCTAAAAGCGCCATCAGCCTGCCTCCTTTGCCGATTTTTTGTTTTTAAGTAAAGTGAAAAGCCCGCCGATATTCATTCTCCCCTTATATTTGTCAAACTTTTGTGAGCCGTTGAGGAGCATCATTGCAATAAGGACTACCGCATATATGAGCATTCTGTAATCTGCCAGACTTCTGAGCATTTCGGGGAGAGCGGTAATAATAACCGCCGCAATAACAGAGCCTCTGATGCTGCCCATGCCGCCGAGAACTACTATAACAAGGATTTCAATTGACCTGTTGTAATCAAAGACGGATGCCTGAAGAATTGAAAGGTTATGGCCGTAAATAACACCTGCAACTCCCGCAAAAAATGCCGCAATGACAAAAGCTAGGAGCTTATAATATGTTATGTTAATGCCTAATGACTCTGCCGCAATTCTGTTATCCCTGATGGAGCATATAGCACGACCGGCTCTTGAATTTACAAGGTTGGTAATTACAACAAGTGTAATCATTATGACTACAAAAACTATATAGAAATTTGAATTCTGAGGAGTGCCCTTTAACCCCGAGGCGCCGCCCGTGAATTCAAGGTTAATAATAATGCTTCTAATAATTTCACCGAATGCTAGGGTGACAATAGCAAGATAGTCACCTTTGAGCCTGAGAACAGGCACCCCGATAATAATACCGAAAACACAGGCAACAAGTCCGCCGATAATCATGGCAAGCGGAAACCTTACAGCAGTCGGCAGAATTTCTGCATACTTAATTGCAAATAGGCAGCCCGCATAGGCTCCCACAGACATGAAGCCTGCGTGACCCAATGTCAGCTCACCGAGAAAACCCACAATAAGGTTGAGAGATACTGCAAGAATTATGTTAAGCCCGATGGGCACCAGCATCGCCTGCAAATGTCTGCTGGCGTTGCCTGTCCAGACCAAAATGCTTACAAATAGGAATGCCGCTACAACGATACCGTAGGTTATCAGATTGTGTATATTTAAATTATTTTTTTTCATCTGTATCACCTACACCTTCTCGTTTATCTTTTTGCCCATTAAGCCAGTCGGCTTTACAAGCAGAACAATAATCAGGACGGCAAAAACTATTGCATCTGAAAGCTCAGTCGAAATATAAGCCTTTGAAAGGTTCTCTATAACGCCCAAAAGTATGCCGCCCAGCATAGCACCGGGAATGTTACCTATTCCCCCCAGAACTGCCGCAACGAATGCCTTGATTCCGGGCATTGCACCTGTGTAAGGCCCGATAAAGCCGTAGGTCAGCCCAAAGAAAAGGCCTGCCACTGCAGCAAGGGAGGAGCCAATTGCAAATGTAATAGAAATAGTTTTATTTACATTAACGCCCATGAGCTCAGCAGCACCCTTGTCCTCGGATACGGCAAGCATAGCACGGCCTGTTTTGGTCTTGTTAATAAAGAGCGTCAGTGCAACCATAATGAGAATTGTTACACCCATTGTCATGAGTGAATCGCTCTTGAGAATAAGATCCTCATTGACTCTTATAGGCTCAAAATTAAATAGCATGGGGAAGCTTTTTTGATTTGAGCCGAAAATCAGCAAAGCCAAGCTCTGCAGAAAATAGCTCACACCTATTGCGGTAATAAGCACTGTCAGCGGGGAAGCCTTTCTCAAAGGCTTATATGCAATTTTTTCGATAATAACACCAAGCAAGGTGCAAACGATTATGCCCGCAATAATTGAAATCGCAGGTGAGAATTTCAACGTCGCCGCTGCGGTAAACATAGTGAATGCCCCCACCATGATAACATCACCGTGAGCAAAGTTTAGCATTTTCGCGATTCCGTAAACCATAGTGTATCCCAGCGCAATTAGCGCATACATACTACCAAGGCTCAGGCCGTTGATAAGGTTTGAAATGAAACTCATTATTTCGCCTCTGTTCTGAACAGAATTTACTTAATACTTTAAACTATGATAGCTGATTTGTAAAGTATAAAAAATTGCTAAGTGACACATTTTGTCATTTTTTACAAAAGTTGGGCGAGGTAAAGCCCCGCCCAACTCAAATAGAACTAAAAACTAAGACTTAGATTGCTACATATGTGCCGTCGGTAATCTTAACAGCCTTTGCATCCTTTGATGCGTCGCCGCTTTCATCCCAAACCATTGTGCCTGTCAGACCCTCAACGGTGACCTGAGTCATGGCATCGATGATTTTCGTGTTGAAATCGGCTGCATTGATGTCATTAATTCCCGCTTTTTCGATTGCAGCTTTAATTGTGTAAATAGCATCGTAACCGTCAGCAGCAAACTGGTCGGGAACCTGGCCGTTATATTTCTCACCGTAAACCTTGACGAAATTCTTGGTTTTTGTGTCATCTGCGTCAGCAGCAAAGGGGGTAAGAAGCATTACGCCGTTGGCAAGAGCTTGATTATCCGTGCCGAGCTTTTCGAGAATACCATCAAGCCCGTCACAGCCGAAGAAGGGAACAGCGATGCCGGCAGTTTTTGCCTGCTTGAGAATGAAAGCAGCTTCCTTTGCATAAATCGGGAGGAAAACAAGCTCTGCACCCGTATCCTTCACCTGCTGAAGCTGTGCGCTAAAGTCAGTGCTGGTTCCGCTGGTAAATGCCTGCTTTGCAACAATTTCAAGCCCTTTTACTGCTGCCTCGGCCACAAATTTATCTGTGATGCCAACAGAGTAATCATTGGACTTATCATAAATAATTGCAATTTTCTTTGCAGTGAGGTTATCGGCAATATAGTCTGCCGAAACAGTGCCCTGCTGAGGGTCGGTAAAGCAAATACGGAAGCAGTTATCATACTGTGTGCATTCCTTCTGTGAGCCTGAGGGTGTAAGGAGGAGAATTCCATCCTTTTTCGCTTCTTCTGTTACAGCAATGCAGGCACCGCTTGTAACTGCGCCGAGTGAAACCTTCATGCCGTCGTCCATCAATGTGTTGTAGGCATTGACAGCCTTTGTAGCGTCTGTTTCATCGTCCTCAAATTTCAGCTCAAACTTAATTGCGTTAACTCCGCCTGCCGCATTGATTTCGTCAACGGCAATCTGCGCACCCTGCTTGACAGAAACTCCGTATGTAGAATAGTCGCCTGTCAAAGGCCCGATGCCGCCAATAACCAGAGTATTCTTGTCTGCATCGCCGTTTCCGCCACAAGCTGAAAACCCGGTTGCGATGATAGTCAAAACCATTACTAATGAAAGAATTCCAGTAATCTTTTTCATTTTGCTAACCTCCTTATAGTTGTAAAATGACTATACCATTATGCCGCACAAATGTCCATCAACATAATAAATGAATAATTTAGCAAATTATTATTGTATTTTTGTGAACTTATACAACTAATTTAACTCTTATCAATGCAAAACATACAAGTAATACAGTTTTAGAAGTAAATATTACTTATATTTGCATTTTTCGACAATGTGACGATATCATAATACAATTCATGCAAATTCCGGCTGTATTAATTGAAATTTCTATGCACTGTATTGTATAATAAAAAATGCATGAAGTATTCTCAATCATTTCATTTTATGAGAATAGTTTTCGCAGACTTAAAGCAACGAAAGGACTCTTTTCCCCGCAAACGAATTTGTGCTCAGCGAGCTTGACTGGCTGCTGGACAGGATAGATAAGGGCAATGTATAGTTGCTAATCAACATTAGAAATATTATTATGAGCCGACGGCAGGAATTATGCCGCCGGCTTTTTTGATGCAAAAGGTAAAAATTTAATTTTCCGGAACACAGGTGCTATTTATCCATTGTTTTAGTTTCTCCCTAACAGCATTTATATCCTCAGTCGGTGCTTCACAGGTGCCATTTCTGCAAAGATAATATAATACACCTTTTTCGGGTATCGGGTACTGCCCGGTGAATGAAGCGCAAGCCGAAAGCTGCTGCTCATTTTGCTTTGTTTTAAACAGCACGGAGATGTTAACGAAAGGCAGTTCATCAAGCAGGGATTTGAGTGCGCAGGGTACCTCAGTCTGAGCCGAAACACAGACAAGCTCAGCGGAGGGGTAAAGCGCTTTTGTCATTGTAAGCAGGGCAAAGCTGTACCCTGTCGGGTATCCTTCTGCCTCAGCCGCCAGAAAGCTTAACTGCCTGTCTGCATATTCTCGCAATTTCGTATCGCCTGTCAAAGCCGCCAATTCTATTAGTAGCATTCCGGCTGCGGAATTGCCCGAAGGCATTGCTCCGTCATAGACCTCCTTTGGTCTGAAAATAAGCTGCTCGCTTTCTGCCGAATTCAGATAGAAGCCTCCCTTTTCCTCATCATAAAAGCTCTCAAGCATAACCTGTGCGAAATGAACGGCTTTTTCAAGGTATTCGACATTAAAGGTTGTTTTATAAAGCTCAATAAGCGCAAGGGCATAAAAGGCATAATCGTCAAGTTGGCCGTCGTTAGCGGCGTCATGCTCACGCCAGCGTACACGTAGCCTGCCGTTTCTGTCGGTAAGATTTTCGGATATGAATTTTGCGCCGTTTTCCGCTGAGTTGAGGTAATTTATATCATTAAGAACAGCGTAAGCTCTTGCAAGTGCCTTAATAATAAGCCCGTTCCAGGAGGTTAGCACCTTGTCATCAAGGTGAAGATTTGTGCGCTCAAGGCGGTATTTGTACAGCTTACCGCAGATATCTCTCATTTGCGGATTGTCATTTTCATAATCCCTGTTTTCAAGCAGATTCGGGATGCTTTTGCCCTCGAAATTTCCCTCCTCACTGATTCCGAACCAGTCACAGAAGGCCTGTGCATCCTCTTGCCCGAAAACCTCCCTTAGCTCATCTGTTGTGAAGACATAGTATTTTCCCTCTATGCCGTCACTGTCGGCATCCTGACCGCAGAAAAAGCCGCCGTCCTCACCCGATAGTTCCCTGAGCACATAAGCTATCGTTCTTTGTGCAACACCCTTATAAAGCTCTCGCCCTGTAATTTTGAATGCTTCAAGATATGCCATTATTAGCAATGCGTTGTCATAAAGCATTTTTTCAAAATGAGGAACAAGCCAGCGGTTATCCGTTGAATATCTTGAAAACCCTCCGCCGATATGGTCCAAGATTCCGCCTCTAAACATTTGCTCGAGTGTTTTTTCTGCCATTGCAAGGGCACGGGAATCATTTTCAAGCAGATGATATCTTAGCAGAAACAGTAGATTGTGAGCGGCGGGGAATTTCGGAGCCGAGCCGAAGCCGCCGTATATTCTGTCAAAGCTTTTGAGGTACATATCCGCAGCCTTATGCAGCAAGTCAATGGATAGCTCTGCGGCATCGCCCTGCCCGCCTGCCTGTTTTCTGATATAATCGCTGATTTTTTCTCCCGATTCAATGAGCTTTTCCCTATCCTCCCTCCATTGGCGGGCAACCTCCTCAAGCAACTCCATGAGCCCCATACTGCCGTAACGGGCGGTTTTCGGGATATAGGTTGCGGCAAAAAACGGCTTTTGTTCGGGCGTCATAAAAATAGTCAGCGGCCACCCGCCCGAGCCTGTCATTGCCTGGCAGACGGACATATAAACGGCATCAATATCGGGGCGCTCCTCACGGTCAACCTTTATTGTTACAAAATCCTTGTTGAGAATACGAGCCACTTCTTTATCC
>JAAZFZ010000145.1 GCA_012511485.1 Clostridiales bacterium
ATACACGACTATGTGGCGATGAAGCTCTGTAAAAACAGCCGCCCCTTGATGCATACCTCCGACGCTGCAAGCTTCGGTTTGTTTGACCTGAAAGCCCTGTGCTTTGACAAGCAGGCAATTGATAAGGCAGGTCTTTCCTTTGAAATGATCCCTAAGGTTTTAAAGGGATTTGATACTGTGGGAATGTACAATAACAGCATCCCCGTGAGTGTTGCCATTGGCGACAATCAGGCTAGCTTTTTGGGTTCGGTCAACGACTTTGCATCATGCATTTCGGTGAATGTCGGCACGGGCAGCCAGATATCATATATGACTGAGTTTTCACAGACATCAAAGGGTACGGAACTTCGCCCCTGCTGCGATGACAGCTATATCTGTGTAGGCTCGTCCCTTTGCGGTGGCAGGGCATTCGCATTGCTCGAAAGCTTTGTCAGAGAGACCGCAAGGCTTGTGTGCGGCGAAGATATAAAAAGTGCCTACCCCGCAATTGACAGATTCCTTGCGAATTCTCAAATGCCCGAAAACCCGCTCATTGTTTCAACCCGTTTTTGCGGTAGCAGGGATTGCCCGGGCGAAAGGGGCAGCATTCAAAACCTCGGCACCGATAATTTTTCACCTCAGGCATTAATCTGGGGAGTTTTAAGCGGAATAGCAGAGGAGTTAAAATCAATGTACCGCAAAAGGCAGGAGCATTCTGTTATAATAGGCTCCGGGAACGGCCTGAGAAAGAATAAGGCACTGCAGCTTTTGTTTTCTCAGAGCTTAGGAATGCAGCTAAAAATCCCTGCGCACAATGAAGAGGCGTCCTTTGGCGCCGCCCTTTTCGGCATGACCGCAGCAGGGCTGTGCAAGGATATCGCTCAGGCTCAAAAGCTGATAAGGTATATCTAAATGTAAAAAAACTCACAATAAACAAAAATTGCAGTCTATTTAAGCTTTTAGAAACGAGGAATTAGCATATGAAAGAATACCATTTTAACACCACCTGCCTCCATGCAGGTTATTCGCCAAAAAACGGTGAGCCACGAGTTCTGCCAATAACTCAAAGCACCACCTATAAATACGAATCAATCGATGCTATGGGCAAGCTTTTTGACCTTGAGGCTGACGGATATTTCTATACAAGGCTTCAAAACCCGACAAATGACGCCGTTGCTGCAAAAATTGCGGCTCTTGAGGGCGGTGTTGCCGCTGTTCTGACATCCTCAGGTCAGGCAGCTTCATTCTACTCCGTGTTCAATATCTGCTCCGCCGGCGACCATATTGTATGCTCTGCTGCCATTTACGGCGGCACCTTTAACCTTTTCTCAGTAACAATGAAAAAACTCGGCTTTGACTTCACCTTTGTTTCGCCCGATGCAACACAAGAGGAGCTCAATGCCGCTTTTAAGGATAATACTAAAGCAGTTTTTGCAGAAACGCTTTCAAACCCTTCCCTTTGCGTGTTGGATATTGAAAAATTTGCACAGGCGGCTCATGCTCACGGTGTTCCGCTCATTATTGACAACACCTTCCCCACTCCTGTCAACTGCAAACCGTTTGATTTCGGAGCGGATATTGTCACACACTCCACAACAAAGTATATGGACGGCCATGCAACAAGTGTCGGCGGCGTTATTGTCGACAGCGGCAATTTTGACTGGACAAAAAGCGATAAATATCCCGGGCTTACAGAGCCTGACGATTCATATCACGGCATTACCTACACCGAGCGGTTCGGCAAGGGCGCATATATCACCAAAGCAGTCGCCCAACTCATGCGTGACCTCGGCTCAATCCCCTCCCCTCAGAACTCATTTTACCTTAACCTCGGGCTAGAAACACTGTTTCTGCGTGTTGAAAGGCATTGTCAGAATGCATTGAAGGTCGCTAAATTCCTTGAAAGTCACCCTAAGGTTTCGTGGGTCAATTACCCATCACTCGAAAGCAGCAAATATTATGCATTGGCTCAGAAATATTTGCCCAACGGCACAAGCGGAGTCATTTCTTTCGGCGTCAAGGGCGAGCGAAATGCAGCCATAAGATTTATGGATAACCTGAAGCTTGCCTCAATCTGCACCCATGTTGCAGACTGCCGCACCTGTTGCCTGCACCCGGCGAGCACAACTCACCGCCAGTTGACAATGCAGCAGCTTGAAGAATGCGGAGTCGGCGAGGATTTAATCCGACTTTCCGTTGGCATTGAATATGTAGATGATATTATTGCAGATTTGAAACAGGCCTTGGAGAGATAAAAATATGCAAGGCAGGGGCTTGCTCCTGCCGAAAACCATTTATCGTATTTTGTGACAATATGTACAGATAATCGCAGGGAAATATTATCTCATATATATGTAGGGCAGGAGCAAGCTCCTGCCCTACATTGTCCGATATAATTTGTGCATTTAAATCCTTCAAAACACCCGATAGATGCCTTATACTCACTCAATGCACAATCTCTCGACACTGACTGTTTTGCCTGTATTGTTATCAATCTCAAACATGCATCCGCAAAGCATACATGGTATATCCGGCACATCAAAGCGGGCCGGCATGCCTGTTTTCTGCCATTCAATTGTGGTTTCGGGGTTAATGCCTATAACAGAGTTTTTTGGGCCCGTCATGCCTATGTCCGTAATATATCCCGTGCCTTTGGGCAAAACCTGCTCATCCGCAGTCAGAACATGTGTATGAGTGCCGAACACGGCTGAAACTCTGCCGTCAAGATAAAAACCTATCGCCCTTTTTTCTCCCGTTGCTTCGGCATGGAAATCGACTATTTTAATTCTGCATTCTTCAATGCTTTTAAGCGCATCATCTATTGCGGTGAAGGGGTTCTCGCCCCCTTCGATAAAAACACTGCCCATGAGGTTAATAATGCCCACACGCACGCTGCCCATGTCGACAATGCCGTATCCCCTGCCGGGGTTGGTATGATACATATTGACCGGCCTGATAATATCCTGCCTTTCATCCAAATAATCATAGATTTCCCGCCGCCTATAGACATGATTGCCAGTTGTAATAAAGTCCACTCCGCTGTCAAAAAGGTGCTGGGCTGATGAGGGCGTTATCCCGTTGCCCGCTGCGGAATTTTCACCGTTGCAGATACACAGGTCGATTTTTTTGAGCTTTTTTATTGC
>JAAZFZ010000146.1 GCA_012511485.1 Clostridiales bacterium
CCCTTGATTCTTTGAAAGAGCAGGGTTATGAGATTACCTGTTTGGGAGTGGATGCGTACGGTCAAATATCGCTTGAGGAGCTTCGCTCTTCCATAAAGAATGATACGTCTCTCATTTCAATTATGGCGGCTAATAATGAAATCGGTACGATTTTACCCACGGCCGAAATCGGAGCAATAGCCAAGGAATATGGGGTTATCTTCCATACCGACGCGGTACAAGCGGTCGGGCACATTCCGATGGATGTTCACGCAATGGATATCGATATGCTCTCTTTGGCAGGACACAAATTCAGAGGACCGAAGGGCGTCGGAGCGCTGTATGTTAAGGAAGGCCTCAATCTGCCTGCGATTATACATGGCGGAGGCCAGGAGCATAATCTGCGTTCCGGCACGGAAAACGTAGCTGGAATCGTCGGCCTCGGGGCGGCTCTGGAAGAAGCCTTCTCCAACATGAATGGAAATATGAGAAAAGTATCTGCTCTGCGTGACAGGCTGATCAGCGGAGTGATGAAAATCCCTCGCGCCGGGCTGACAGGCGATCCGGCAAACAGGCTTCCCGGTATCGCATCTTTTGCAATTGAAGGGGTCGAAGGCGAATCTATGGTTATGATGCTTGAACAAAACGGCATATGCGCTTCTTCCGGCTCGGCATGCTCATCCGGTTCGCCGGAAGCCTCCCACGTCCTTCTGGCAACGGGCCTTCCCAGTCAACTGGCACATAGTTCACTCAGATTTTCACTGAATGAAGATAATTCCGAAAAGGACATCGACTATATACTCGAAAAGCTGCCGGTAATTGTTTCCCGTTTGCGGGAACTGTCCCCGGTATGGAACACTGTAAAAGCTGAAGCCAACTCACAAGCCTAAATTCTTGTTGAAGTCCTGATGGGCACCGGAGGAGAATATGGAAGAAAATGTTGTAAGACTGGAATACCACGGGAAAGAGATAATTTTGGTTGCAACCGCACATGTATTGAAGCAAAGTGCCGATCTTATAAAGAAGGTAATTAATGAGGAACAGCCTGACAGTGTTTGCGTTGAGCTTGACGAGGCACGATATCAAAACATACAAAATCCGAAAGCATGGGAAAATACGGATATTATAAAGGTCATTAAAACAAAGAAAGCAGGGTTTTTATTCGCAAATCTCATACTTGCTTCTTTTCAGAAGAAAATTGCTAAAAACTTGAATACAGTTGCGGGACAAGTAATGCTACAGGGCATAGACAGCGCGAAGGAAACAGGCGCGCAGCTTGTCTTGGCGGATCGTAACATTCAGACAACTTTTATCCGCATTTGGCGTAAGTTATCTTTCTTTGAAAAAATCAAGCTGATTTTCAGCCTGTTGTTTTCTTTTGGCGATGACAGTGAAATATCAAACGAGGATATCAGCCAGCTCCTAAAGACTGATGTTTTAGAATCAGTTACTTTCGAAATGCGCAAGCAATTTCCTAAAATCGCTGAAATCCTGATCAGCGAACGGGATCAATATCTGGCATATAAGATCAAAGAAGCTCCGGGGAACAAGGTCGTAGCCGTATTGGGCGGTGCGCACGTTCCCGGTGTTAAGGAAGAGATATTCAAAACACAGGATATCAATAAACTATTAGAAGTGCCCCCGAAAAGCGCGGCTTCCCGGATCATCGGTTGGGGGATACCGATAGTTATTATGGGATTGATTATTTTCAGCTTCATAGCAAATATTGAAACAGGTATGCACCAAGTATCAGCATGGATTCTTTGGACCGGAATTTTGGCAGCTTTGTTTACCGCTTTATCTTTTGGGCATCCCTTAAGTATTTTAACTTCACTTGTCGCTGCTCCATTTACGACTTTAAATCCGTTGATCGCCTGTGGTTGGCTGACCGGGCTTGTTGAAGCAACGATAAGAAAACCTGTCGTGGAGGATATCAACAATATCCCTAAAGATATATTCACTGTGAAGGGCTTCTTCACAAATCGCTTTCTTAAAGTCTTGTTGATTGTGATAATGGCCAATATCGGAAGTTCCATTGGTTCCTTCGTTGCTGGCCTGGATATCGCCAGAACCCTGTTTCAAATGTAGTCAATTGCATTAATAGAAAAATATAACATAAAAAAGAAGGTCATTAAAATGGGAAA
>JAAZFZ010000147.1 GCA_012511485.1 Clostridiales bacterium
CTTATATCGCCTTCAATATGCCCACTTAGTTGTACTCCACCGCCGATACGCACTTTTTTAACGCGTTTGCCGAACTCGCACATACTCAGCTTTTTGTCGTAGCCGATAAGCTCACCCTTTGTACCCATAATATGGGTTTCCCTGTGCATTTTACGGGAGAAGGCATTCAGCTCCATAACGGCATTTGCTCCATTTTCAAAGGTCATTGTTACTATCTGATTATCCCAGGTAACATTGTCGCTGAGGAAAACGCACCTGCCGTAGTCACCGTTTTTAATTGCCTGATAGATATCCGCCTTTGTGTTTTTTGCCTTGCCGGTCAACGTTCTTTTGAGGTATTTAATAAAAGTTGCCCTCCAGAACGGGTCTTCGATGTATAAACGCTCCGCATCATAAGGGCAGCTCCCCTTAACCTTACAACCGCCAAGGCAGGTGGGAGTTGCTCCCTGCGGGGCGTTCTCTTTTCTGAAATAGTTTAGAGAGCCTACTGAGCGGACAGAGGTACATTCACTATCCATAAACCAGCTTATAAGGTCAAGGTCATGGCAGGTTTTAGCAAAAACTGCGGGCGTGGAATCCCCTACCCTGCTCCAGTTGCCTCTGACATAGCTGTGGGCAAAATGGAAATAGCCGACATTCTCAGTATGGTTTATTGAAATGATATCGCCTATTGCTCCGCTCCTGATTATCTCCTTAATTTTACCGTAATAGTTTGAATAGCGCAGCACATGGCAGACAACTAACAGCGCGCCGTTTGCCCTTGCCATGTCACGCAGCTCTATGCACTCCTTTATATTATCAGAAACAGGCTTTTCAAGAAGAATTGCTTTATAACCCGTCTCAATAGCCGCCTTTGTGATTTCATAATGGTCCTTATCCTGAACGGAAATAATCAGCCCGTCAGACAGCACGCCCCTGCCGAAAAAATCATCCGTTGACAAAAACTGCATTTGATTTGGAATTCTATATTTAGGTGCATAGTCGTCAAGAGCCTGTTGGCTAATGTCACAAAGGGCAACAATTTTCGCCTCTTTTCTGTGAAACCATTTCACAAAACCCATGTACTCCGTTCCCCTGTTTCCGATACCGATAACAGAAATTGTTTTCATTTTTTATCCACACTTTCTCAAATATTATATTGTTTTCGCCTCGGAATAAATTTCCAGAAATATGTTGCTTTATAAACCTTTTTGAATTATTATATAAACTGTAGAATTTTAGGAGGAGACGAAATGACAAAAGTTAATACCGCTGCAGAACCTGCGCAAAAAATTTCCAAGAGAACATTATTGACATATTCCGTAGGCGGAATCGGCAGGGATATGTCATATACGCTCTACAGCACTTTCCTTCTGACCTTTATACTATATACAAAAAGCTTGTCGGACCTACAGTTTACTGCAATAAGCATAATCATGATTATCTGCCGTATCTGGGATGCCGTAAATGACCCAATAATGGGCGTTATTATTGAAAACACACGCACTAAATGGGGCAAGTTCAAGCCCTGGATTTTTATTGGTGTTATTTCAAACTCGGTTGTTCTTGTATCATTGTTCTCAATGAGATTGCAAAGCTGGAGTTTTGTCGTTTTCTTCGCCTTTATGTACCTTATTTGGGACATTACCTTTACAATGAACGATATCGGCTACTGGTCCATGCTGCCCTCTCTTACAAGCAACTCGAAGGATAGAAACCTCCTGACCTCGCTTGCAAATGTTTTTGCGGGTATGGGCAGCATTATCTCAGTTTCTCTGATTCCCATTCTGACAGTTGGCAAGGACACAATTGGTGGAAACACTGTTACAGCCTATGCCTGTGTTTCTGCTATTATTGCCTGCTGCTTTATCGGCGGTCAGATGATGACGGTTTTCGGTGTTCAGGAGAGAAATGTTTGCGTTGACAAGAGTGAGCCTTCAATCGGCCTGGGGAAAATAGTTAAGATAATTATCAAAAACGACCAGCTGCTGTGGGTTGCTCTTGTTATGCTTTTATATAACACCGGCAGCGCAATAATAACTGGCCTGGGCACCAATTACATATATTTTCAATACGGCTATAACGGCTCATTTGTAACTAAATTCGTAGTAACCTTCGGTGCAGCTTCGGGAATAATTATGCTTCTGTTTCCGGCGCTCTGCGCAAAGCTTACAAGAAAAGCTCTTATAACCATCGCAATAATAATGGTTATTTTGGGCTACAGTGCAATCTTCCTTATCAGCCTTATAAGCACAAACTATTATATACTCTGCGTCTGCGGTGCATTTATAGGGCTCGGCCAATCCACAATCTATATGGTGCTTACTGTCAACATCACAAATACCGTTGAGTATAACGAGTGGAAAACAGGCAGCCGCAACGAGGGTATTATTTTTTCAATCCGCCCGTTCATGGCAAAAATGGGCAGCGCTCTTCAGTCTGCAGTGATTATGATAGTATATCTTGCTCTGGGTGTGACCGACTTTACAAATAAGATTTCCGACGCTGAAAACTCAATGTATAAGGGCATCATCACCGAGGGCGAAAAGCTTAATCAGATAAACGGCATCCTCGCCTCCGTGCCGGAAAAAACAACGCTTTATATGCGTGCGTGCATGGTTGCAGTTCCGATGATACTGCTGCTTGCATCCTATATTATTTTAATCAAAAAATGCACAATTGACGAAAAGAAATATAACGAAATGGTTGCCGATATTGCACAAAGAAAAGAGCTTAAATCACAAAGCTGTGCAGCGGAAGAGACCGTTACCGTTGACTGATTTTCTGTCATACTAATTTTATAACCGATACCCTCCTTTGTCAACATTGGCAGATGGGGGTATTTAATTTGAAATAGTGTTTTGATTGAGGTTTCATTTTTTTTATCAGTGTGCTAATATAAATATGATAATTGTGCGTTCTCGGTGTGATTGGAAACAAAACGGATTTGGAAGGGCTGAATTTTATGTGCGATACAATGGGGAGCGTAAAGCAAGGAATATTTGCAAAGAACAGCGACAGAAGCCCCAATGAACCGCAGGTTGTTGAATGGTACCCTGCGGCAAAGCATGAGGAAAAGAAAATTAAGGCTACTTACATAGAAGTAGAACAGGTGCCGTACACGCACGGATTTCTTCTCTCCCGCCCTGTATGGCTTTGGGGAGGAGAAATGGGAGTCAACGACTGCGGCGTTTGTATCGGCAACGAGGCGGTATTTACCAAAGGGGCGTATGGCAAAACAGGGCTGACAGGCATGGATTTGCTGCGCTTAGGGCTTGAGCGCTCGGGCAGTGCCACTCAGGCACTCAGTGTTATAATCGAGCTGCTTGAAAGGTACGGTCAGGGCGGTAATTGCGGCTATGACCACGATTTTTTCTATGACAACTCATTCCTTATAATGGACAAAAACGAGCTTTATATCCTCGAAACCGCAGGCAGTCAATGGGCATATAAAAAGCTCCCGTTGGGCAGCATTTCGAACAGACTGCAGCTTACAAATGCAGATGCCTTCAGCGGTGAACGCTGCAATTTCATGAAAAAACATCTTGAGCCTCTTTACTCCCATTTTTCAGGTTCAAAGCAAAGGCTTATGCAGACTTCGGGATGCATTGAAGACTGTATAACCGTTGAGGATTTTATAAAAGCCCTGAGAACACATGAGGAAAAAAACCGTTTTCCCCTCACGGGAGGCAGCGTCACAAGCACCTGCATGCATGCGGGTGGCCTTGTGGGTGACCATACAACCTCATCAATGATTGTTGAGCTAAAGGATACTCCCTTAGTTTGGGTAACAGGCTGTTCAACTCCATGCATTTCTCTTTTTAAGCCGTATCTGTTCGGGAGCGATGTTTGTATGCCCGTGTTTCTCAACGGTGACAAGAATGCTGAAAAATACTGGCGTGAGCGTGAGAGCTTCCACAGAAGAGTAACAGGCATGAGGCTGCCGGAGGACTTCTATCTTGAGCTTGCCAGTATTCAGAAAAAATGGATTCATGACGCCGCAGGTGCCGACAGAAAAAACCTGAAGGCTCTGTGTGTGCTTGCTCCTGTCGAAGAAAGCGAGTTTTATGAGAGGTGGTTATCAAAGCTCCCCGAAAAAAAATACGGCAGCATAAGGTTTAACAGATATTGGGCAAAAAAGAACGCAAAGCTTTAATTCGACCGCTGCTAGTATCTGCAGCTCAGTAAAAATTAAAAAGTTGAAAGGGATGACATTTCTGCCATCCCTTTCTTTTTCTGATTATTTAATGCTAAATCTTAATTATCTTATTCTTCTTATTCAATACATAGCAAAGTGCTGAGAATCCCGCTGTGAATGCAACAATCTGAACGATTCCGAGCCAAACCGGCGGGTTGGGCAGGAACAGGTCAGGCATAACCGACTCATAAATAAGGAGAATTCCTTGAGGCGCAAGGTACATGACAAGCGGATTTCTGCCCCACCAAACGAAGAAATCGTTTTTGATTTTAACCTTATCAAACATCACTACAATGAGGTAGAAAACTGTATTCGTAAATGATGTGAGCAGTATATATGAGGGGCTTACGCTTCTTTTGCTCAAGCCTATGTAACATGTGGCAATAACCGCAAGCACTGCAAGCACAACAACTGTCACAGTAATCGCTTTTTTGTTTTTTGCCCTAAACAAATCCGCAATAAACATACCGAAGATTACGATGCAACCCCATCCCAGCGCCCCGGGGATTCCTCCCTGAGTAATCTTATCAATGAGCTGCGCATTAACTCCAAACTCATGAATAACTGTGTAAATAGCAAGGATTATGCAACCGATAAGGAGCTTAACGGAGGTTTTTTTATTGATTGCAATCATCCCTATAAGACCTGCAGCACCAACTGCCTGAAGTGTACACCAATGGTTCATGTGACCGATGCCTGAATAGGTTTCGGGGAAATAGAATCTATGAATGAGAATCCTGATATCATCGATTCCGGCAATAATTGTGAGGACACCAATTGTTAACATTCCGATGACAATAATTTTTGAAATGAATTTTTTTGCCTTTATGAGCTTTGCAGCAGCGAAAATGAGCCAAAGAATAAAGCATGCAATCATTATTAAAAGCAAAGCGGCAAAGACATAGTTAAGGGGATGCTCCCATTCCCCGTCTATTATAATCTCAACATGATCAATCATTGCACCGATACTCAGAATGGAAACCCATCTGATTATGCTGTGTTTAATTGTTTCCTTTTTGCCATACAGTGAAACTCTCTTATTGTAAGAAAGCTCAAGTGTCAGGGCAATTGCAAACATAAACATAGGTGCGCCCAAATCGGCTACTGTGAGCCCGTCCCATAACTTGATGCCCTCCGTATCCGGGTGCTTGCCTATCATTGAAAGGAAGCCCAGATTATCAAACAGGTTAAGGATATCAAAAAGAATCATTAGGAAAACGACTATGCCCCTGAACCTGTCAATGCTGATAATTCGTTGTGACGGGGGGGTGAGTCTTTTTCCTGTGCCTTCTACTGTGGTACTCATTAAAACCATCCTTTCTATGTTTTTAAAAATTGGCTGATTAAAAATCTCGGTTTATGTTGTATTTATATGTTTATTCGGCTTGATTTCTTCCTGAGAGGTTTTATCCTGCCGATTTGCGCTCCCGTCTATTAAGAAAACTGGCAGGAAGCGTTTTTGCACGAATATAACAAAAAAACTGGGAGTGCAAGCAGAACGGCTGAAAACAGGAGAACAGGTATCACTTTAATTCCTCAAATCTACATTATCACAAAAATCTTGTCGAAACAAGTATTTTTTTGTACGAAAAACTAATATTCTATTGTTTTGTTTTACTAAGTTTAACTTTTACATTGTTTTATTTTAAATTATTATTATTATTATTTTTGTTTTTAATATTAGAAATATAAAAATAAATGTATCGGAACAAAAACATTCAATTCAATTAATTTTCACCTCAGCATATAATGTTAATAATCTAGTTGTGTGAGGTGAGAAGATGCCAGATTTAAGTGATTTTGAGAAGTTTCCGCAAAAACCACAAACC
>JAAZFZ010000148.1 GCA_012511485.1 Clostridiales bacterium
ACAAATAACAGCAAGAAATCTGTAATTATTTTTATTTTATATTTAATTATATTTTAGTATTGTTTACTTTTATATATTATTATTAATAACAATAAGATTTGATTAATGATATAAAAAATATTCGTAAAATATTAACAGATTGTAAATTGTAAGCATATGTCCGCTTTTGCTGCCGAAAACATGGCAACACAAGCGGATTTTCTCTTAATTCTTGAAAGAACAAATATCGGAGGGCTGAATATGAAGGGCAAAAAAATATCGCCTAAGGAAAGGCTTTTTTGTATCTACTATATTGAAAGTAGAAGCGGCAGGGAGGCGGCCGCTAGGGCGGGCTTTTCAATATGCCCCGAAAAGGCGGCGGCAAAGCTGCTTATGAGGGATGATATCAAAAAGGAAATCACAAAGTGTTCAAAGGGCCGTGCTGCCGGCCTTGACGAGGTCTGTCAAGGCTACCGCCGCCTTGCCTTCGGGACGGTTGCGGACGCTTTGAGGCTCCTCTTCTCCGAGGAAGCACTCACCGATGACAAGCTTGAAAAAATGGATTTGTTCAATGTTGCAGAAATCAAAAGGCCTAAGGGCGTAGGTTTGGAAATCAAATTTTTTGACCGCCTCAAGCCCCTTGAGAGGCTCCAGACACTCAGCGAATTCGAAAACGAATCAGAGGGCGCCTTGGGCTTTTATCAGGCTCTTGAACGGGGAGCAAAGGCGCTCGAAAACAGGAATTGAGGTGAATATAATCGGCTCGACAAGCTCTTTTAAAACCTTCACCGAAAAGCAGCTAAAGGTCTTGAGCTGGTGGTGTCCATCAAGCCCTTTTAAAAACTATGACGCAATCATCTGTGACGGAGCAGTCAGAAGCGGCAAAACCGTGTGTATGTCAATTTCCTTTGTTGCATGGGCAATGTGCTCCTTTCATGACTGCTCATTTGCCATTTGCGGCAAAACGATAGCCTCCCTTAGGCGGAATATTGTCCGCCCCGTTTTGCCCCTGCTCTCCGAAATAGGCTTCTGCTGCAAGGAGAAGCTGGCACAGAATTATATTGACATCAGCCGTGACGGGAGAAAAAACCGCTTTTATCTTTTCGGCGGTAAGGACGAAAGCTCTGCTTCACTCATTCAGGGCATGACATTGGCAGGGGTGCTGCTTGATGAGGTTGCGCTCATGCCCCGCTCCTTTGTGGAGCAGGCTCTTGCCCGCTGCTCTCTCGACGGCTCGAAGCTCTGGTTCAACTGCAACCCGGAAAATCCGCTCCACTGGTTCCATGAGGAGTGGATAAAGAGGGCGCAGGAGAAAAACTGCCTCTACCTCCATTTTGTCATGGAGGATAACCCGTCCCTTACCCCCTCCATTATCCGCCGCTACAAAAGCCTTTACAGCGGTGCTTTTTACGAGAGGTTCGTTGAGGGAAAATGGGTTGCGGTTCACGGCCTTGTATATCCGATGTTTCATGTAGATACTCATGTCTGCGAGCCGCCGCAGGGAACACCCTGCGAATACTATATTTCATGCGATTACGGCACTGTCAACCCCTCGTCA
Source organism: Clostridiales bacterium (assembly GCA_012511485.1). Lineage (GTDB taxonomy): Bacteria > Bacillota > Clostridia > Oscillospirales > Acutalibacteraceae > JAAZFZ01. The sequence continues at coordinate 1,538 of JAAZFZ010000148.1, forward strand.
TTCGGCCTGTGGGGCAAAATTGACGGGAGATGGTACAGGCTGTGCGAATATTACCACGACTCGAGGGTTCTCGGTGAACAGCGAACGGACGAAGAGCACTACAGTGCCCTTGAGGAGCTTGCGGGGGAACTGGACATCGAGGCCGTAATCGTGGACCCATCCGCAGCAAGCTTTATTGAGTGCATAAGGCGACACAGAAGGTTCCGTGTCATACCCGCCAAAAATGAGATAATTGACGGAATAAGAAAGGTTTCCGATGCACTCAAGGAGAGAAAAATTCTCATCTGTCCGCCTTGCAGAGATGCAATACGAGAATTTTCACTGTACCGCTGGGATAATACCGCTGTTCGTGACGCACCGCGCAAGGAGCATGACCATGCCATGGACGATATAAGATATTTCGTTTCGACGGCGCTGAGTGCAAACGAGAGCAGCTTTTTCTCAGTCTTTGTCAACAGGGAGTGAAGAAAACCAATAGCCACAAATACACAAAAGGAGGATGAGAATGACATTCAAGCGAAAAAAAGAGCCGAATAAGCCCGCTCTTTCGGTTGTGCAGACAGGGCAGAGCTTAAGCTATCCCTTCAGAATACTCGACGGCTATATTCCGCTTGCATCGCCGCAGCTGCAAATGTTTTCGGCGCTGCGTGAAGCGGTACCCGTCATTGACGCCGCAATAACAAAGCTTGTGCGAATGACAGGCGGCTTTAAAGTCACCTGCACCTGCCCCAAAGCGAATGCGAGCCTTGACCGTTTTGTAAGAGGTGTCAGCGTCGGCGGCAACCAGTTCGGGCTGGATTCATTTGTTTCAACCTATTTTGAGCAGCTTCTCACCTATGGCACTGCACTCGGGGAGATTATTGCGGACTCCTCGGGCAGGGTTGCCGCTCTTTACAATGCACCACTAGAAAACATTGAGCTCAAAAGGAATAAAAACGGGCTGGATATTGACATCTGCATTGTAAGGGACGGTCTGGCGGTTCCTGTCAAGTACCCTGAGCTAGTTCTTATTTCTGCACTCAACCCCGAGCCGGGCGCTCTGGCGGGCAACTCCATTCTCAAAGGGCTGCCCTTTGTCAGCTCTGTATTGCTCAAGATTTTTAACACCATCGGTCTTAACTGGGAGCGTGTGGGCAATGTCCGTTTTGCCGTGACTTACAAGCCCCAGAACGATGCAGTTGACAGAGCATATGCCAAGGATCGTGCCCTTCAGGTTGCAAAGGAGTGGGGGGAGGCAATGCAGGCAGGCGGCAGCATCAAAGATTTTGTAGCCGTGGGCGATGTCAGCATTAAGGTCATAGGAGCTGACAACCAGATTCTCGACAGCGAGGTTCCTGTTCGCCAGATACTCGAGCAGATTGTGTCAAAGACAGGCCTGCCTCCGTTCATGCTCGGGCTTTCGTGGTCCACAACAGAAAGGATGTCCTCACAGCAGGCGGATGCGCTCACCAGCGAGCTTGAGGCATTCAGACGTGTGCTGACACCTGTCATTGAGAAAATTTGCGGCACATATATCAGGCTTGAAGGCTTTTCGGGCAGCGTCAATGTTGAATGGAGCGATATCACAATGCAGGATCAGGTTGAGGTCAGCAGGGCGATGCTCTATGAAGCTCAGGCAAAAAGGCTGATGAAAACAACCCATGAAGAAAAGGAGGTGTTACCATAAACAAGGATTTCACATCACTTATATCTCCATTTTCACCTAATGAAAACGATATGTCTTTGATAAACAGATATGCCCGCAGGAGCCTTAATGAGGATGATATCTACACCTTCAGCGTCATTCTTTGCGATAACGAGGTCGACCGTGACCTTGAAAGGTTTGATATCCCGACTTTAAGAAAACTCGCAGAGCTTTTTGTCGGGGTGACGGGAATTATTGACCACAGCATGAAAAGCTCCGACCAGAAATCCCGCCTGTTCAAAACCGATTTTGTGCAGGATTTCACTAAGACCACCACTGCGGGCGAGCCCTATACATTTATTAAAGGCACGGCATATATGATTAAGTCCGAAAAAAATGCCGAGCTGATTGAAGAAATTGATGCGGGGATAAAGAAAGAGGTCAGTGTAAGCTGCCGCGTTTCGCAAATACTCTGCTCCGTATGTAATACCGACAGAAAAAAAGGGCGTTGCAAGCATATTAAGGGTGAAAGGTACGGCGAAAAGGTCTGCCACACAATTCTTAGCGGGGCTGCGGATGCTTACGAATGGTCCTTTGTTGCCGTTCCCGCTCAGAGGGCGGCAGGTGTCACCAAATCATTCGCCCCAAATAAGGAGGAAAAAGGCTTGAAAGAAATTTTGAAGGCATTAAGAGAGGAAAAGGATGAGGTTATTCTCAGCAAGACTAATGCCAAAGACCTCAGCGACCATATTTCTATGCTCGAAAAGCTATCGCAGGACGGCAAAAAGTACCGTGCCGAGCTTGAGCATGAGGTTATCCGCCTCGGTTCGGTTGCAATGCCGTACCTGAGTGCCGAAAGCCTTGAAGGCATTTGCAAAAGGCTGGAAACGGATGAGGTTCGCGCTCTTAAAAGTGCGTTTGAAGTGAGCGCACAGAAAAAGATGCCTCTCGTCCCCCAGCTTTCGGCTGATACAAAGCCTTTGCAGAATATTAACCAGTTTAAAATATAAAGTCAGGGAGGAAAAAATATGTCAGTTTCATTTAACGGCTGCAACGAGAAATCAGTCACCTTTATAGCCGATGACGAGCTCACTGCCGGCGTTCCCGTTAAGGTCAGCGAAAACGACACTGTGTCCGCCTGCGATGCGGGTGACAGCTTCTGCGGGATATGCACAAGTGTGCGAAACGGCTATGCTACAGTTCAGCTCGGCGGCTTTGCCGTTATCCCCTTCACAGGCTCAACAGACCCGTCCGTCGGCTACTGTACGCTTGCAGCAGACGGCTCAGGCGGGGTAAAGGTTACCGCCACAGGCGGCAGAAGCCTTTTGGTTGTCAATGTTGATGCTGCCTCGGACATTGTCGGCATCATGCTTTAAGCAGGAAAGGAGAATAACATGAACTTTGACAATATTAAGCTTGAAAAGGGCCTTTATACCACGGGGAAGTCCTTCACCGGCGCTCTTGAGAGCATGGACCCTTCCGAAAACTATGTGGGCACACCTCTTGAGGGGCTTGATGCCTATCAGCGCCAACTCAAGCGCTTTGACATTAAGGTCAGCGGTGCGGGGAGCGATGTTGTTGAAAAATTCTTCAAGACATCCGATTCTGCAGCCCTCTTTCCCGAATATGTATCCAGAGCGGTCAGGCAGGGCATGGAGTCGGCGGACGTTCTTCCGAGGATAATTGCCACTACAACTGTAATTGACGGGCTTGACTACCGCTCGATTACCTCCATCCCTACTCAGGATGAAAAGGAGCTAAAGGCAGTCGGCGAGGGTGCATACATACCCGAAACCGTCGTCAGAACTCAGGAGAACCTTGTAAGGCTCCAAAAGAGGGGCCGTATGCTTGTGGCATCCTATGAAGCAATTCGATTCCAGAAGCTTGACCTTTTCACGGTAACGCTCAGGCAGATAGGCGCATACATCGCCCGCTCTCAGCTCAAGGATGCCGTGGATGTACTTATCAACGGCGACGGGAACTCGAACCCTGCCATAAGCGAAAATGTGGTAACGGCCAGCACACTTATCTACAGTGACCTTGTGACCTTCTGGAACGGATTTGACCCGTATGAGCTCAACACCATCATTGCAAATCCGGATGAAGTCGAAACGCTGCTCAATCTCACGGAGTTCAAGGATGCGGTTGCAGGGCTCAACTTCCAGGGAACGGGCAAAATGATTACTCCTATCGGTGCAGATTTGGTGAAATCCTCGGCTGTAACCAAGGGCTCGCTCATTGGGCTTGACAGAACCTGTGCTCTTGAAATGGTCAAGGCGGGGGACATTATGACGGAATACGACAAGCTCATTGACCGTCAGCTCGAAAGGGCAGCAATAACTTCAATTGCAGGCTTTGCAAAAATCTTCAGTGATGCTTCTAAAATCCTCAAAATCTAAATTCCGGAGGTGATTTGATGAGCCAGTGGGATGTACTGACCGGACTCAGGCAAATCATCGCCCTTGACGAGGAAGGGGCAGCCCTGGCGCTGCCCCTTTGCTCAATGAGCCTGGATGAAATAAAAATAAGGCTTAGGGACGGTGTCAGCCCAGAGGATATCCGGGTAACAAAAGCTGCGGTGGGTCTTGCCTACTATAAGCTTGTCGTTCGGCGACTTGCGGGGGAAGAGGCAATAACCTCGTTTAAGGCCGGTGATGTGACAGTGAGCAAAAGTTCAGCTGCCGCACTCGAAATCGCAGCAAAAATCAGGGATGAAAGCCTTGTGGACGCTTTGCCGCTAATGAAGGATGAGGAGTTCTTGTTCAGGCAGGTGAGAATATGAATATTTCTTCTCTCATGAATCAGTTCGGGCGTGAAATGAGCCTGCATTTGCCCGACGGGTGGAGCTCAAACACCTATCACGGCTTTATCCAGCCCCTGAGATACAAGAATAAAATGTATCTCGGCGGTGTAAACACTCAAATCGGCTTTAACCAGCAGGGTCACTACCTGTATATAGGCCCGCCCGAGCATGACCTCACTGTTTTTGACAGCGGTGGCTGGCTGCTATGCAACGGCACTAAATACAAAATCGACCGTGCCGAAAAGGTATATGAAGGCAGCAAGGTTTTTTATATTTGGGCAATCATCAGAGTAATAGTTGAAATTGAGGATTAAGGAGGGATTGACCTGGACAGCATCAGCCTTTTCCCCGAAATGATTGTCAACTGGCTCGCCAGTCAGCAGATACTTTCGGACATAAACTTCATGACGGAATACCCTCCCTGCGGCAAGGCAATTCCTCTGAAAAGTCCTATTGTTGCCGTGGGCATCGAAACCGTCAAAATTGAGGATAAATTCACAACGGATGACCAGGGCAATACAATTGAGGAGGAATACTGCCGCCTTGCAACAATTAACATCAGGCTTTCAATCCATGTTCCCTTTTCAATGGGAGGAGCGGCATGCCACGAGAATTTCACAAGAATTGTGGACTGCCTGACATTTGCTACGGATTTTAATATACTTGAATCCGGCTGCGACAGCGTTGAGGCGGACAGGGACACGGATGCCCTTGTATTAACTGGGCGGATAAGCATACTTGCCGATTTCTGCCCGGCAGACAGCACGGGTATAAATTTCACATCCTTTATCAATAAGGAACTGCTTTGCGGCTCACATATTAACAATTCCGACATTCATGTGACCGTACAAGACAAAGAAAATTGGAATGACCAGATTGTTCAGGGCTACTATATCGGGAGCGGCACCAACTCACGCACCTATAACCTGGGCTTTGAGCCAAAAACCGTTTTTGTCAGCGCATTGGAATACCCTCCTGTCGCCATTGACTTCAACGCCAGCACATATAAGAGCTATTTCGGTGTAGCTAACCGCAGCTACGGCTCACAGGGCATAGTTTTGACCTCAAATGGCTTTAAGCTCCTTCAGGGCAATCCGTATAACCTCAAGGGCTGCACAGCAGCTCTTAACGAGCCGGCGGAAATTTATATTTATATTGCCTTTAAGTAGGTTTGATTTATTCATCTTCTCCTTTCACGCTCCCCGTGTCAGCATCAAAAGTGTTACTGTCAAGCACACAGATTTGATTACTGTCTGCACGGGGAGCAAGTTGAAAAATTTTCAAAAAACGAGTCAGTTTTTTGCTTATAAGTTTCTCGCGTCGTCATCTTTTTTGTGTGCATTTCATTAATTTTGCTTGCTTATGTAACACATCAATTGTAATCCTACAAATATTCCGGTTGAAGGATTAACAGTAACTTGATTTAACCAAAATTTTTATATCAAGTTAATATTGCTTGTGGACGATTCCGCTTACGGAACAAATGATATTAATAATTGTCCCACATAATGCAATGATACACCAAGTGATAATGGTTGTTTTCCAACCAAAGTTATCGCTCAATGCTGCTATGCCATAAGAGGAAATCGCACTACCTGCGTATGTAAAAGCGTTTAATATACCGGAAACAGTTGCAATATGCCCTGTGTTTTTAAAACGTGCCGGCAATACGCTAATTAGCATAAGGTTAATTCCATGCATACAACCCGTAATAATCGCCATTATCAGAATAGAAACTACTACATGTGAGGAGAAAACAACGATTAAAACGGAAGAACAAAAAAGCGACAAAACCCAGATGGATGCTGATGCTTTTACCTCGCTCTTTGCTAATTTATGTACATACGAAGCAACGACTACACATATAACAGAAAACACCGGCAGTATCGCTGTGCTTAATATAGAAATGGATGTTCCAAAATGATAAGTATCATTGATATATGACGGCATCCAAGTGGTTATTCCGTCGCGCAAAATTCCCTGAAGCAAAATAATCATCATGATGGGAATTAAACCTGAATGTAAAAGTAGTGTGCGAAAATTCATCGGAGTAAAAATAGGCTCCGTAGTAGTTCCTTCGTTAATGATATGGCTTGCTGAAGTAAGTCTATTGACCATAAATAGCCATAGAAAGCCCACCGCAAATCCCCAGATTGCTGTAAGAAGAAATACGGCTCTCCAACCGGAAAACTTGATACATAACGGTACAATCAAATAAATGACGATTGTAGCAACAGAAGCCGACGCCGACACCACAACACAGGTCTTTTTGTACTTGTCTGGCGATAAATTCTCAGACATAATACGCGTCAGCGGAGGCCATAGCATAGACTGTGCAAAGCCGTTTATGCACCAGATTGCCGTCATAAAATATACATTGCTTAATGTGAACATAATGAGGTTGCAAACGGATGTTATCAATAAACCGAGGAAAATCATAGTTCGCGGCTTTATATGATCACCAATAATTCCGCTAATTATCTGCCCTATTCCATAGGTTATAAAGCTACCTGTAACCGCCATACTTGCTGAAGTTTTCGTTATACCGAGTGATATAACGATTTGAGCTATTGCGGCCGCATAATTTATACGCGTGACATAGCTTGAAAAATAGATAAGACAGCATAGACCACAGAATACAACTGTTTTGCGGCTTCTTGCTTTTCCAAAGCTCATATTAACGGTTTACCTTCCCATTCATCGGCAGCTTGCACACCGAGCAATTTAGTAACCGTAGGTGCAATATCAATGATATTGGCATCTTTAGGTTGTGAATTCGGATTAAACGCCTTCCCTTTTAAGAAAAGCGGAATGGTCATATCCTCCGGAATTTCACTGCCATGTGAACGGCCATGGCCTCCATGGTCAGCAGTTATTATGATTGCATAATCATCCGGAATAGATTTTACAATCCTTTCAATACAGTCCCAGGATTCATATACTGCTTTTATGTATTCTTCAGTCATCCAACCATAGTCGTGGCCAATCGCATCTGTATACCCTAAATACAAAAATGTAAAATCCGGATTTGACTTATTTATGTACTTAATAGCTTCGTCAGTAATCTTTTGGTTTGCTGCCTTGTAGGTATAAATGTGGCCTGAAACATAGCAACCGCAAGCAATAGAATCCGGCTTTGCCAAATCTCTCAACTCGCCCCAATTATAAAAGAACCCACAGGATTTATTGCTTTGTCGTAATTGTTCAAAAAGTCCGTTTATCGGACGAACCTGCGGCATATAGGTGTTAGTAAGAATTCCGTGTCTGTCAGGTGTAACACTATGAAAAAGTGACATATGGCAGGGCAAGGTCACACTGGGCATAACTGTTCGAGCTTCAGCTGTATAACTTGCGTTTTCTATCAGTCTCTTTATAAATGGATGTCCGCATACTTCAAGGCTGTCCGGGCGCATTCCGTCAACTAAAATTAATAATACTTTTTCACTCATTTTAAAAACTCCTATCTGATAATATCAACATGATTGTCTTTGTAAATGTTATAAATTTCGTCCGATAGTTCATCGTCGGTAATTAAATGATAAGAAAATAGGTCACAAAGCTTGATTACAGCAGATGTTTCAAACTTTGAACTGTCTGCCAGAATAAATACTTCATCAGCATTTTGCATATAAGCTTTTTGCACATCAACAAGGTCATGCACAAAAACACCAGCACCTTGTTGCAAGGATATGGCGGATGGAAAAATAAAAGCTTTTTGAAAATGAAGATGTCGGATAGCGTCCTGAGTGATATGTCCGTAAAAAGCTTGCTCTTCCTTCAAATATTGACCGCCTGTCTGGATAAGTGTGAAGCTCTCTTTTTCCGAAAGAAAATTCAACACCTCCGGTGAGTTAGTAACGACGGTTAGATGATTAAATACCTGCTTTATCGCAGCGGCAAGCTCCATTGCTGTACTGCCACTGTCTATAGCAATCACATCATTTTCTTTAATAAATTTGCATGCTGTTTTAGAAAGGCGCAATTTTTGTTGCTTGTGTTCGGTTATTCTGGTGCAGAGAGAAAAAAATGAATCTACCTTTTTGCAGGAAATAGCTCCGCCGTGTACTCTTGTCAAAGCATTTTGCTGTTCAAGATATTCAAGGTCACGACGAACCGTTTCAATGGAAACGCCAAATAATTTCATTAATTCTGATACGGTTACAGAAGCCTTTTGATTTAGAATTTTTAATATTTTTTCATATCGTTCATTTGCAAACAAATGCAACCACCTCCACATAGATGCAACCATATAGTACACGGATAGATTGTAAATGTCAATTGTTAAAACTACTGCTTTTTATAATGTATATTTAAAGATCTTGAACATTGATAATATGGCAAGGGAGCTAATTGATTTCATTACCGTGTCCGAGTTCAACAAGGTAGATGGAAAGACCATGCAGGACGTTACAATAAATCATAAGTTTGTCGGCAATCTCGAGCGTCTTTCAGGCAAAGGAAAAGACGCTGCATAAGAAAAATCCTATGCAGCATCTCAATGGTTTCAGTAATGACGAACCGTCTAAAATTGGTCATTACTGAGTGGCAAAGAACTCGAGTTTGATACAAAATTCAATCTAGAGTAGGAACGTTTACAAATTTTTATATGGCATTTTTTTGCGACGTTTTACAACTATAGCCTGTATAACAATTATAGCAAGTACGCTAATTCCAAGCATAACCCAAAGAGCTGAATTTGTGGATTCCCCCGTCTGCGGATTCGAGACGGAATCAGGATCAGTATCGGAGTCGGAACCTGAATCGGCTATCTTTATAAAGGACCCCGGTTTCGCCCAAGCGGTGTTTGTTCCGTCTGTAAAGGTGTAATAGCCCTCATAGACGGATTCTTCACTGCGCTCACTTTCCTCCACGGGCATGGCTTCTATCCGCAGGGGCGTGAAGGCGGTGATTTTGCCATCGGCTTTTACCATCGCTCCTACGACAGGATCGACCAGATCCCATGCCGATACGCTGATTCCCGTGCCATCTTTGCCCTTGGAGGTAATATCGCCGTATATATGAACCAAAGCGCCAGTCACGGATACCGCTGTTGCGCCCTCATCCGTTACCGTTATATTGCCATGTACGCATACAT
>JAAZFZ010000149.1 GCA_012511485.1 Clostridiales bacterium
GGCCATACCTTCAGCGGCTGGATAGATGTTCCCACAACAATGCCTGCGGAAAGCATAACGGTTAATGGCTATTTCATAGTTAACAATTACAAGATTTCATATTATGTTGACGGTGAATTGTATCAGGAGGTCGATATTCCCTTCGGCCAAACAATAGTCCTTATCGATGAGCCGACAAAGGAGGGCTACAGCTTCAGCGGCTGGTCTGAGCCTTCTGAAACAATAATGCCTTCACATGATATTACTATCTCAGGCAGCTTTACGGTCAATACCTACACAATCTCCTATGAGGTTGACGGCGAATTCCACATGACCCAGACTTACAACTACGGCGAAGAGATAACACCTCCGGTCGAGCCGACAAAGGAGGGCTATAGCTTCAGCGGCTGGATAGATGTTCCCGCAACAATGCCTGCGGAAAACATAGAGGTTAGTGGCCATTTCACAGTTAATGAATACAAGATTTCGTATTATGTTGACGGCGAATTGTATCAGGAGGTCGATGTTCCCTTCGGCCAAGAGATAGTCCTTATCAATGAGCCTTTGATAATAGGCCATACCTTCAGCGGCTGGTCGGAATATCCCGAAACTATGCCTTCACATAATATCACGGTCACAGGTAGCTTTACCGTTAACACCTATACAATCACCTACTATGTTGACGGAGTTGAATACTTTAACGAAACCTATGAATACGATGCGCCGGTCACGCCTATTGACTGGCCGGAAAAGACAGGTTATTCCTTCAGCGGCTGGACAAAGGTACCCGAAACAATGCCCGCACAGGATTATTCGGTCACGGGCTATTTCACAGTAAACGAATACACTATTACCTACTATGTTGACGAAGTTGAATATTTCACCGAGACCTATGAGTATGGTGCTCCGGTCACTCCAATTGACGAGCCGACAAAGACAGGTTATACCTTCAGCGGCTGGCAAAATGTTCCCGATACAATGCCCGCAGAGGATGTCACCGTTACAGGCTCATTCGCAGTCAACAATTACAAGATTTCTTATTATGTTGACGATGAATTCTATCAGGAGGTCGAAGTTCCTTTCGGCCAGGAGATAGTCCTTATCAATGAGCCAATAAAGACAGGCTATACCTTCAGCGGCTGGTCGGAGCATCCCGAAACCATGCCTGCGGAAGATATAACAATCACAGGCTACTTCACGGTTAACACCTACACAATCACCTATGAGGTTGACGGCCAATTCTACACCTCCCAGACTTACAACTACGGCGCAGATATTACGCCTGCCGAATACCCGACAAGGGAGGGCTACACCTTCAGCGGCTGGTCGGAGATGCCTGGAACAATGCCTGCACAGGATTTAGAGGTTACAGGCTATTTCACTGTTAACCAATACTCTATTTTCTACTATGTTGACGCTGTCGAATACCATAGAGAAGACTATGACTATCAAGCGCAGGTCACACCTATTGAGTGGCCGACAAGGGAGGGCTACACCTTCAGCGGCTGGTCGGAAATACCCGAAACAATGCCTGCTCATAATTTAACGGTCACAGGCTCATTCACCGTTAACTCCTACACAATTACATATATTGTTGACGGTGACGAGCACAAAACCGAAACCTACTCATTCGGTGAACTGGTTATAGCTCTTCCTCCTTTGACAAAGACAGGTTACACCTTCGGAGGATGGTCGAATATACCGGAAACAATGCCTTCACATGATGTTGAGGTCACAGGCAGCTTCACCATTAACACCTACACAATCACCTACTATGTTGACGACGTTGAATACTTAGTCGAAGCCTATGAATACGGCGCACTGGTTGCTCCTCCCGCACAGCCGACAAAGGAGGGCTACACCTTCAGCGGGTGGTCGCCGTCTATACCCGAAACAATGCCTGCACAGGATGTTATTATCACAGGCTCATTGTCAATCAACAATTATAAAATTTGGTATTATGTTGACGATGAACTGTATTATGAAGATGATGTTCCCTTCGGTGAAACGATATTCCTTATCGAAGAGCCGACAAAGGAAGGTTATACCTTCAGCGGCTGGTCGGAGCATCCCGAAACAATGCCTGCGGATAACGTAATGATTACAGGCACATTCATTTGCAATGAATACAAGATTTCATATTATATTGACGATGAATGGTATTGGGAGGAAGATGTTCCTTTCGGTCAGACGATAGTTCTTATCGATGAGCCGACAAAGACAGGTCATACCTTCAGCGGCTGGTCGGAGCATCCCGAAACAATGCCTGCGGAAGAAATAACAATCACAGGCTACTTCACGGTAAACACCTACACAATCACCTATGAGGTTGACGGCCAATTCTACGCCTCCCAGACTTACGACTACGGCGCAAACGTAATACCTCTGGCAGAGCCGACAATGCATGGTTACAGCTTCAGCGGCTGGTTGAATATACCCGAAACAATGCCTGCGGAAAATCTGGTTATAACGGGTGAATTCATTCTGATTTCACTCACTGCAAGAGAGGGCTCAACAACTATCATTGATAATGAGGATAAGTTCATCTACGGCTTGGAACCCGGCCTTGATATTGCAACATTTGAAAGTGTGTATGTCCAGGTTAACGGCAATGCTCACCTCAGATATCAGACATACTCAATGAACTTAGGCACAGGCACAAAGGTTGAGCTTGTTGACAACCGAACAGATGAGGTGCTCGACACCTACTACATCGTTATCTTCGGTGACCTTGACGGTAACGGAATGATTAACAGTCTTGATGCTTCAATCCTTCTCAATGCTACCACATACAATACTGACCTTGAGGATTTGGGAGTGGCGTTTTCAATGGCAGGAAACATTGACGGATTCTCAGGCATTAGCTCCATTGACGCATCAATTCTTATTGCTGCTGTAGCCTATAATACTGACATTGACCAGCAAACAGGTAGAGTTATCAGTTAGGCTTAAAAATCAGAACCGCTTAGGAGCGAAAGCTCCTGGGCGGTCTTTTTTTGTCAAAAAATAAATTACTCAACACTCAATATATTGTGTTTTATTACCAATGAATAACTATTCCGGGAAAATAATTAGAACAAAACTATTGCATTAAACAAATTGCTGGGTTATAATTAGGTAGCAAGTGGAGCCAAAAGGTTTAAATAGGTGAATTTCGGCGGTAAAAAGAGCTTAGAAGGAGGGGATTGACATAGAAAAGTTCAGAGGCAAATATCTTCACAACCTTGACCAGAAGAACAGGCTGTTTATCCCCGCCAAGTTCAGAGAGATTCTCGGCGAGCGGTTTATTGTCTGCAGGCCGCTTAACGGCGACAAATGCATTATGGTCTACTCCGAGAAGGGGTGGGACGAGTTCATGCAGGCTGTTGAGGAGAAATATGAGGGCCGTGAGCTTGTGCTGTTCAAAAGATTTGCAAATGCGAATATTGACACCGCAGAGCCGGACAAGCAGGGCAGATTCACCCTCAAGGCAGAATTTTGTCAGTTTGCAAATCTTTCACGCGAAGTTTCTGTTGTCGGCGCCGAAAACCACTTTGAGATTTGGGACATTAAAGAGTGGGCGGATATGGAGGAGAAAGAGGGAGCATTCTTCAAAGGCTTTAATGGCCCGTATTAACGGAGGGGTGCGCTATGAAGTTCTCGCATATCCCAGTTTTCCTTCATGAGGCTGTAGATGCTCTTAATATTAGACCCGACGGTGTTTATGTTGACTGCACCGCAGGTGGCGGCGGGCATTCTCTTGCAATCGCTCAAAAGCTTTCCGAAAAGGGTCGCCTTATCTGCATTGACAGGGACCCAGATGCTGTGAAAACACTCAATGAGAGGCTCGGCACTTTCCCTAATGTTACAATAGTCCATAATAACTTTTTTAATATAAAGCGAATTCTTGAAATCAACGCAATAGCGGGTGCAGACGGAATCCTTGCGGATTTAGGCGTCAGCTCCCACCAGCTTGACACACCACTGCGCGGCTTTTCTTTTCATTCCGATGCTCCTCTTGACATGAGGATGAGCAGGCAGGGCATGACCGCCGCAGAGCTTGTCAATACCTATCCGCAAAAGCGGCTTGAGCAGATTATTTATGCCTACGGTGAAGAAAAGTTTGCGGCTTCAATTGCAAGGAAGATTGTGGCTCAAAGGCAGATTAAGCCGATTCAAACAACTTTTGAACTTGCAGAACTGATAAAAACGGCAGTGCCTGCCTCTTACAGGAGAGAGGGCGGTCACCCCGCAAGAAAAACATTCCAGGCAATCCGCATAGAAATAAACGGTGAGCTTGACCAACTGGATAAAGCGGTCCAAGCAATGTTTGACTGCCTGACCACAAACGGCAGGCTGGCGGTTATCACCTTTCATTCACTGGAGGACAGGCCCGTAAAGCGGCTCTTTGCAAAGCTCTGTACAGGCTGCATTTGCCCCAAGAGCTTTCCTGTATGCGTCTGCGGGCAAACGCCCAGGGGTAAGCTTCCCTTTAAGGCTATTGCCCCCAATGAGGAGCAGCTAGAAAAGAACCCGCGCAGCAGAAGTGCAAGGCTCAGAGTAATCGAAAAGCTGGGAACAGCATCTAACAATAATAATAACAATATTTAAAAATTAAGGGAAATATAAGGTGGGGAGGAGAAATATGGCAGGCAATAATAACAATACGGCTTATGATTTTTCAATGTTTGAGCCCAGAAGAGCAAACCCGGTTAAAGAAAAATCAAAGTCAGTTTCAAAACCGAAAATCGTGCCTCAGAAGTCGGAGCGGCAACTGGCAGCCGAGTTTTTGCGCAGTATACCCAAGGTTGCGAAGATTTTTGTATTCTCAGTGCTGTGTTTTGCCGTTATAGGCTCCTCGGTTTTTGCAAAGGCGCAGCTGACAGAAATATCCTATGCCCAGAATGCAGCTCAGGCAAGGCTTGAAAGGGCAGAAGCTGAAAATACGCGCCTTAAAATGGAGTTCAGCGCTCTTGTTTCACTCGATAAAATAGAAGAGTACGCCCGAAACGAGCTAGGCATGGTCAAATGTGAGAGATACCAGATAACCTATTTGGATCTGGCAGGTGACGACAAGGTTGTTGTGTCAAAAGTCAGTTAGGGATTCTTTTGTTTTATGGTTATATGGGGGCATGAATCAGTCATATAATTATGCGAGGGGTTATTTTAAATTCAGCATTGGGTATCTCAAAATGAATGGCGGCTAACAGCTTACTGCGGCAGCCGTAAAACACATTTTGAGAAGCCCTTTTTTTGAAAGGCAGATGGGTATGGCTGTTAAAACTGCAAGACAGGAATTAATGCGCAGGCTTATGGTAGTGTTAATTGTGCTGGTAATCGGAGGGTTCGGCGCAAGCATTTTCGGTGTTGTGAAGGTTCAGCTTATTAACGGTGAGGAGTATAGGGCAGTAGCCGAGAACAACCAGCTTAGGGATACTGTGGTGTCTGCGGAGCGGGGCGTTATTTATGACTGCAACATGAAGGTTCTCGCCAAAAGTGCCTCGGCATACAAAATATATGTTAAGCCCAATCTTATTGGCAACGATGAAAATGTGAGAAAGAAGATTGTTCAACGGCTTAGTGAAATTCTTGACATGACTGAAGAAAAAGTAAGGAATAAAACACTATATACGGATAAGAATTATATTGTAATAAAGAGCAAGGTCGAAACAGGGCAAAAGGAGAAGGTCAGCGAATTTATGGATGAAACGGTCAGGGCGATAAGTGCTCAGACGGGCAAGCTGGCCGATATTCCCATTAGCAGATACATAGGGATTGACCCCGATGTAAAAAGATATTATCCTTATTCAAGCTTTGCCGCCTCGGTAATAGGCTTTACCGGCTCCGACGATGTGGGGCTGTCCGGCCTTGAGCTTCAATATAACAGCACCCTGACAGGAACTCCGGGCAGAATAATTACTGCCCAAAACGGCGGCCTTCACAGTAACAGTATGCCTATAGAATATGAGTCTATTTACGATGCAAAGCAGGGCACAAGCCTTGTTTTAACCATTGACGAGGTAGTTCAGCGGTATCTTGAAAAAAGCCTCAAGCAGGCTTATATAGATGCTCACGCCCAGGCGGCATACGGAATAGTTATGGATGTAAAGACAGGCGCAATTCTCGCCTTAGCCAACGAGGGTGACTTTGATTTAAACAATCCTTTTGAAATAGCAAATTCGGAAGCAAAAACAAAAATTGATGATATAAAAGAAAAGGACAAAAGGTCCGAAGCACTCCAGAGTGCACAGTATGCACAGTGGAGAAACAGGGCGATAAGCGACAGCTATGAGCCCGGCTCCGTTTTCAAGCTGTTCACCCTATCAGCCGCACTTGATGAGAAGGTTGTTACACCCGAAACTAAATACACCTGCGGCGGCAGCATAAGAATAGCCAACAGAAGGATAAGCTGCTGGAGGCATGCCGGCCACGGAACGCAGGACCTTACGCACGGGCTCATGAACTCCTGTAACCCGTTCTTTATTACGGTAGGGCAGAGGCTCGGGCAGGAGAAATTCTTTAAATATTTTGAAGCCTTCGGTTTCACTGAGAGAACGGGCATAGACCTCCCGGCTGAGGCAAAACCCGTTGCGGGGGTCACCTACCACCCGCTTGAAACAATGAGCATAGTTAACCTTGCAAGCTCGTCGTTCGGGCAGAGCTTTCAGATAACCCCGATTCAGATGATTAATGCTATAGCTGCAATAGGTAACGACGGGAAGCTGATGAAGCCCTATATCGTGGCGAAAACGCTTGACGAAAAGGGGAATGTAATATCTGAAACCAAGCCGACAGTCAGGCGTCAGGTGATAGCAGAGTCAACTGCCAGTACGGTACAGAGCATGATGGAGCAGGTAGTCATAGCAGGAACAGGCAAAAATGGTTATGTTGCGGGCTACCGTGTTGCGGGCAAGACGGGGACGAGCGAAAAGCTTTCCCTCAGAGATGAGAGCGGCAACAAGCGTTATGTTGCATCCTTCGGCTGCTTTGCCCCTGCAAACGATGCAAGAATAGCTATTCTCATTGCTATAGATGACCCTAAGGGTCAGATTAACGGTGGCCAGATTGCCGCACCCGTTGCTGCAGAGGTCATCCAGAACACTATGGTTTACCTGAATGTTGAGCCTCAGTATACACAGGAGGAGCTTGCAAAGCTCGATACGCGGGCACCGAACCTTGTCGGCATGAGCGTCGAGAGTGCGAGTAAGCAGCTCACGGGCGGAGGCTATAAAGTCAAGGTAATAGGAAACGGCAAATCGGTCAAATCGCAGATTCCCGCATATAAGCAGAGCCTGCCCAAAAACGGAATTGTTATTCTCTACACTCAGGAGCAGGCAAAAGCCCAAAAATCAGTTGTTCCGAATCTTTTGAACCTTACAATTACTCAGGCAAATCAAAAGGCAATCGATTCAGGATTTAATATCAAGATTTCGGGCAACACTCTCAACAGCAGCGAACTTATTTCCTATAAGCAGAGTGAAGCTCCGGGCACTGAACTTGAGTACGCATCAACAATTACAATCTACTTCAAATCAAATTCGGGAGTCAATGAAATAGAGTAATTATTTAGGAGGACACTTAAAATGAACCTTTCAACGCTTGTGAAGGATGCAGGGGTATTGTCCGCCCCGAAAAAAGATTACGATATAACAAACATCACAGACGATTCAAGAAAGATAACACCCGGCTGCGCCTTTGTATGCATAGAGGGCAGCAGGTTTGACGGGCATAGCGCAGCTGCGGCGGCAATGCAGGCGGGAGCAAGCGTAATAATCGCTCAAAAGGATACAGGTATCAAAGAGCAGGTGCTTGTAAAAGACACCCGTGAAGCTTATTCGATTATGTGCGGCAATTATTTAGGCAACCCCGCACGCCGGCTAAAGCTTGTGGGAGTCACCGGCACAAACGGCAAAACCACAACAACATTTCTGTTAAAGGATATATTTGAGAGGCTCGGTGAAAAAACAGGGCTTGTCGGCACGATAAAAAACATGGCAGGCGATGAGGAAAACCCCTCAAGCCTGACTACTCCCGAGCCTATGGAGCTTCACACGCTTTTTGCAGAGATGGTCGAAAAGGGCTGCACCTGCTGCGTTATGGAGGTTTCATCTCAGGCTCTGGTTCAAAAAAGAGTTGCGGGTCTTCATTTTGAGGCAGGTATTTTTACAAATCTTACGCAGGAGCATCTCGATTATCACGGCAGCCTTGAAAACTATATAGCTGCAAAGAAAAAGCTTTTTGAGATATGTGACCTTGCGGTTGTGAATTTTGATGATGCCAACGCAACATATATGCTTGAGGGAATGAAATGCAGGAGCATAACATTTTCCGCAAAACAGGATGAGGCGGACTATACCGCAAAAAATATTCAGCTCAAAAGCACAGGAGCGGAATACGAGCTTGTCGGCAGCGGAGTAATCGGCAGGGTTCATTTCGGCGTACCCGGGATGTTTTCGGTATATAATTCAATGGGGGCAGCCGTCTGTGCCGTTGAACTGGGCTATCCGCTACAGAAGGTTATTTAAGCACTTACTTTATCAGGGGGAGTTCCCGGCAAGCTTGAAATTGTGCCGCCGGATAGGGATTATTCTGTTATAATAGATTATGCACATTCACCAGACGGGCTTGAGAACATTTTGAGAACGCTCAATGAAATAAAACGAGGCAGGCTGATAACTGTTTTCGGTTGCGGAGGCGATAGGGATAAAGCAAAACGCCCGATAATGGGGAGGATAGCCTCTGAGCTTTCGGATATCTCAATAATAACCTCGGACAATCCGAGGTCTGAGGAGCCCGAACAAATAGTCAACCAAATTGTTGTGGGCACAAAGGGCTCAAAGAATACGATTTTTGTTGAGGTTGACCGCATAAAGGCGATTGAAATGGCTCTCAAAAAAGCAAAGGAAGGCGACATCGTTCTGCTTGCTGGCAAGGGGCATGAAACCTATCAGATTCTCAATACCGGTAAAATCCACTTTGATGAGCGTGAAATAGTTAATAATATTTTGGGCAGAAAATAATTGTGGTGAAAGGGGCGATAGCTTGAAAGAGTTGAGCCTTTTTGAAATAGCAAAGGCGGTCGGAGCAAAAACGGATATAAATGCATCAGTGAGTGATATATGCACCGATACAAGAACCTTAAAAGAGGGATGCCTTTTTGTTGCGCTTGAAGGCGAAAACTATGACGGCCATATCTTTGCCGGGGATGCCGTCGACTTGGGAGCGGTGGCTGTTCTGTGCCATAAAAAGACAAACTGCCAAAAAGA
>JAAZFZ010000150.1 GCA_012511485.1 Clostridiales bacterium
AGAATGTATCATTAAATGTTTATGATCATTATTATAGCATTTCTTGCGGATATTAACACTCTTTTCAGGTAAAAGATACCAAAGCTGAAAAAGTGCCTATTGAATAAACTCTGTCAGACAGATTAAGGGGACTTCTTGCAGAGTAAGATGCCAAACCTTGCTTGAACCTCCGTCCCTGACATTCGGAGGCTCAAACGCTTCATAGGGCAAAGGCAACACAAGATAAAGCAATGCAGAGTATATAAAAGGCAGTATCAAATCACTATTGATACTGCCTCTTTTCGTTTTTTTTGAGTGCAAAAGCACCTGCCACGCACCAATCAATGTAGGGATGCACCCCTGTGCGAGTTCGTTTCCTCTTATCCGTCAACCTGTCGGCTGAAATCTTCCCCCGAGGGAAGGCAAAAGAATTACATTCTGCCTATGCCTTCATAAATAATTTCGCAATCTTCTATTATGCTTCTGCTCAAGCAGTTTCTACCATCAAGCAAAATCGGCTTTTTCATTCTTTTCTTTATCGTTTCGGGCGTCAGATTTATAATATCAATCCATTCGGTGAATATCATGCATATATCCGCACCATCGAGTGCCTGCTCAACACTGTCGCAATATGCTATCTCAGAAGGAAAGAATTTTTGAAAGTTTTTCATGCCTACAGGGTCCCATGCCTGAATTTTTGCGCCCTCCTCCAAAAGGATTGGGATATTTACAAGCGACGGAGCCTCCCTCAAATCGTCTGTACCCGGCTTAAAGGTAAGCCCCAGGACGGCAACGGTGAGGTTTTCAAAGCTCTCATAATACTTTCGCGCTTTTTTAAGCAGCCTGAGCTTCTGGCGCTCATTGACTTCAATTGCCGCCTTGACTGTTTTGAGCTCATAGTCGTTTTCGATAGCCAGCCAGTTTAAAGCCTTTGTATCCTTGGGGAAGCAGCTGCCTCCGTACCCGATGCCGGCTCTGAGGAATCTGTTACCGATTCTGTTATCTAAGCCCATGCCGCAAGCAACATCGTCAATGTTTGCACCAACTATTTCGCAAAGGTTTGCAATCTCGTTAATATACGAAACCTTGAGAGCCAGAAAGTTGTTGGAGGCATATTTTATCATCTCCGCACTTCTTCTGTTCGTTATCAACAGGGGAGAGTCAAAGCCTTCATAAACCCTCTCCATAATAACGCGTGCAGCTTCAGTTTCAACGCCAATAACTATTCTAGCACAGTGGAGAGTATCAAAAACGGCTGTCCCCTGAGAAAGAAATTCGGGGTTAGAAGCAATATCGACACGAACATCCTTGCAAAGGTTCTCCCGAATATATTCCTCAACCTTGTCATTTGTTCCGATAGGAACTGTTGACTTAATAACAACAACACAATCCCTTTCAACCCTCTTTGCAATCTGCTCCTCAGCACTATAGACATATGTAAGGTTTGCAGAACCGTCTTTTTTTTCGGGAGTACCCACGCCTATAATAATAACATCCGCATCCCTGTACGCTTCATAGTAATCCGTTGTAAAGATGAGTCTGTCCTTATTCTTTTTCATAAGCTCGTCCAGCCCCGGCTCATAAATCGGAGAATGACCATTTTTCATTAACTCTACTTTTTGCTCATCAATATCAACGCAAGTTACATAACGCCCCTTTTCCGCAAGGCAGACTCCTGTAACAAGCCCGACATATCCGGTTCCCGCTACCGCAATTTTCACGAAACCAACTCCTGAAAGCAAGATGTTTTTTAATAAATTTTAATAGATTATAGTCTCTTTGGCAATACTTGTCAATTATTTTCATATGACACTTTACTGTTTATTTCGGGAGAAAAGAGCATATATTAAGGCTCTGAAAAAACCGCTCAAGGCATATACAGTGCCTTGATTTGCGCTATAACGAAATTATTCGACCGAATTCACTGTAAAGCAGAATAGCTTTACAGGCAAAAAAGCCTTTAATATAAAGGGTTTTTGCCGAAATTAAACAGCAAGGGGGAAAAAAGGCCTTTCTCCACATTTCGAAAGAAATGCTAAAGAAAGACCTAAATAGCAGATATTTTATGCTCCGGCGGCAGCCTTCAATTTATAGCCGGCAAGCGACAGAACATCGTATTCTCTTTCTCTTAATTCTTTTGTCGTTATCGAAACAACGCCTCTGCAGCTTCCACCAGCAAGCACGATTCTTTTGCGAAGGATGTCAGCAGCACCGCCGACGATATTGCCGCTGTGAACTAAAAGAGCAGAAACCTCAAGGCCTGAAAGGCTTGTCCTGTGAAGGAATTCATTGATAATAGAATGGGGATTCATAAGTCTGACGGGGGTTGAAATTATCAATGAGTCATATTCCGCAAGGTTAATATTGATATCTTTCATTCTTGAGCCTCGTCCACTAACTGCCCTGTATGTTCCGACAGTCAAATCCCATAAATGGCTCCTGTGATAGCGTTCATTGAGCCTGAGAACATCAACATCACCGTTTGCGCAACTTTCGCACAGCCCCTGAACATCCTTATTGTTTGAATAGTAAACAAGCAGTGTTTTCATTTTCCTATCACCTTTATAATTACTTATTTTATACACTCAGTAATTCTATTCTTATTAATATTGCTATGTAATTACTTCTTCTCAATCACCTTGTCAGCCCAATTTAAGATATCCTCAAAAACCTTTGCTTTGTTCTTTTCATTGAGAATCTCATGCCTTAAACCATCATAGAAAGTGAGGCTAACATCATTATGCCCGCTCTTTTTCAAGTCCTGATAGACTTGATTGACTCCCTTGCCGTATTCGCCAACAGGGTCCATCTTGCCGGAAATCAAAAGCATTGGCAGACCAAACGGAATATTGGCATACCATGATTTGCGAGAAACACTCTGGAGCAGGGTAAACATATCTTTGTAACCGGTGGCGGTAAAAAGAAAACCGCAAAAATCATCCGCAATATAGGCATCGACAACTTCCTCATCGGTAGTCAGCCAGTCAAACTTAGTTCTGACCTTGCCGTATTTCTTATTATAACCGCCGAAGGCCAGCTTATCTATGAACTCGCTGCGGTGATAGCTTCCCTTGCTCTTTGCAATTAAACCCGCAAGGATTTTGCCGACACCCGCTCCGGGATTCGCGCCGCTCGTTCCGCAGAAAATGGCGCCCGCAATGTCGGCACCAAATTTTTCGGCATAGCTGCGTGCAATGAAGGAGCCCATGCTGTGCCCGAAGAAAATAACAGGCTTTTCAGGATGCTCGCCCTTAGCTATGTCCGTTAGCAGCTTTGCGTCATTGACAAAGGCAAGCCAACCGTCCCTTTCGCCAAAGTAACCGAGTTCGTCATTTGAAGCTACCGATTTGCCGTGCCCAATATGGTCATTGGCATATACAGCATAGCCGTGCTCACACAAAAAATGGGCAAATGCCTCATACCTTTCGCCGTGTTCAGCCATGCCGTGAGCAATCTGAAAAATGGCTTTAACCTTTGAAGGCTCTGAGGGAGCCCAGCTGCGAGCATAAATGTTTGAGACTCCGGTTGTTGAGGAATAGGAATATTCACATCTTCGAATCTCCATAGGCTCATCTCCGAATACTATAATAAAACAGCATGTCCAGTAATATTTGCAGTTATTATAACACACTTGTATTTATTTTGTAACCCTTTTGTTACCTTTTGAAAGAAACTTTGTATATATGCACATATTATATCTTGTTTAGCTGTACATTTTAAAGGATTATCACAACTTTTTATCAAAGTGTTGATTTTGGGGGTGAAATATGATACTATAACAATGCACTTTTGGGAATTTGGGTCCTGGTATCAACTAAAAATGGAGGCTTAGCTCAGCTGGGAGCGCGAGCTATACGGTAAACCACCCCCGAAATTTGACCCCGACCGAATCG
>JAAZFZ010000151.1 GCA_012511485.1 Clostridiales bacterium
GATTAAGGGCGTTGACTCCACTGTCAGGAAAACGACTGCAAACCTCAGTGCGGGTGCAAAGCTCATTATCACCGAAAGGCTCATGACCCACGGCAATCAGACCGCACGCTCAGAAATGGAAGTAAACCTTAACGGAGAGGATTCCTCCGCACAGATAATATCCCGTTCGGTCGCAAAGAATAGCTCCGAGCAGATTTTTTACCCGAGAGCAGTGGGCAACAGCAGGTGCAGGGCACATGTTCAGTGCGATTCGATTATTATGGACAATGCCAAAATCCGCTCAATTCCGGAAATAGCCGCAAACAATGCAGACGCACAGATTGTCCATGAGGCTGCCATAGGCAGAATCAACAACGACCAGATTATAAAGCTGCAGACCTTCGGCCTGAGCGAGGTCGAGGCTGAAAATATCATCATTCAGGGATTCCTTAAATAATTCAGGAAGAATCACCTTGGGCGGGATGCTTTTCCCCATGGTGTTATTAAAATATGATGGAGGATTCTTTATGGCAGAAAAACTAAAGCTAAAGTACGGCAGAACATTGCTTATAGGCTTTGGATTCATGGCAAGCATGATTTCCTGGACTATTTACAATGCATATGTTCCCCTTATCCTGAAAGAAAATGAAACAATCAGCAACCTTGCAATCTCAGGCACCGTTATCGGGATAATAATGGTTATCGATAACATTTTCGGTGTCGTTTTTCAGCCGCTTTTCGGCAGATTGTCAGATACAATGCACACAAGGTTCGGGAAAAGAACTCCCTTCCTTATCGTCGGTATCCCGGTAGCTGCATTACTGTTTATTTTTATACCCAGAATGAGCCAAATCTGGTTTTTGATGCCCTGCGTTATCCTGTTCACATTTACAATGTCCACATGGCGTGCGCCGGTTGTTGCCCTGATGCCGGACCTGACCCCTCCACAGCTGAGAAGTGAGGCAAATGCGGTCATTAACCTCATGGGTGCTGTCGGCACGGTTCTCGGTACCGTTGCAGGCAAAATTATCTCCGGCGTTTTTCATATTGCGGAAAATGACAATGCCGCCACAAGAAATGCGGTTTTCATTTTCGGCTCCGTAATTATGTTAATATGCCTTATGATTGTTGTTTTTATCGTCAAAGAGCCGGACAACAGGCTTTCAAAAATCAAAGCAAGGCTACTTGAAAATGAGGAGCAGATTAAGGCCTCCAAAAAAGCCGAAAAGAAAAAGTTCAAGGAAATGCGCCTTGGCGGCCCTGAGAGAAAGAGTCTAATCTTCATGCTTGTCGCTCTGTTTTTCAATTCAAACGCAACAGATTCAATTAATACATATTTTACAACCTTTGCAACCACAGAGCTGCAAATGTCGGAAAAAGACGCACCTTTGTATATAACCATATTTGCATTTGCAACTGTTGTGGCAGCTTTCCCCGCTGGTTATTTGGGCAAAAGGTTAGGCAGAAAGAAAACCATAATGATAGGCCTTGGCGGCATTGTGGCGTTGTTCCTGCTCTATTTTATCACTCAGTCAATGTTCATGCTTTATGTTGCAATTGTCTGTGGCGGCGCTCTGATAGCCTTGGTTACAATAAACACACTCCCGCTTGTGCTTGAATTGGGCGGAACAGATAGAGTAGGCACCTTTACGGGCTATTATTATACCGCCACTTTTTCCGCTTCAATAGTCGGACCCGTGCTCTGCGGCGCTCTCTTTGATATTACTGATAACTACTGGTCACTGTTTGTATATTGCTCGGTTTGCTTTGCACTTGCCTTAGCGTGTATTTCTCAGGTTCACCACGGAGAGGCGCAGACTATTTCCGATGAAATGATAAAAGAAATTAAGATGGCGGAAGATTAAGCAGGAGGTGCACAAATGTCAAGCTTGATTGAGGTAAAAAATCTCAGCAAGTCCTACGGTGCCCACAAGGTTCTTGAGGATATTTCATTTGAATTCGAGGAAGGGCAGATTATCGGCCTTTTGGGGCCCAACGGCTGCGGCAAGACATCGCTAATAAAAATTCTGACAGGATTGATAAACGACTATTCCGGAAAGGTCAAGATAAATGGCGATAATATCGGCCCGAAAACAAAGAACATTATTGCCTATCTTCCGGAGAAATCCTATCTTGCCGATTGGATGCGCCCTGTTGACGCCATTAATTACATTGCGGATTTTTATAAGGATTTTGACAAGGCTAAGGCAATGAAAATGCTTGAAATCTTTCAGCTTCCCCCAAAGCAGAAGATAAAAAGCATGTCAAAGGGTATGCAGGAAAAGCTATCTCTTCTGCTGGTGATGTGCCGCAACGCAAAGCTTTATCTGCTTGACGAACCTCTGGGCGGCGTGGACCCCGCCGCAAGAGCATTTATCCTTGACACAATAATAAAAAATCACCCGGCAGGCTCAACAATGCTGTTTTCAACCCATCTCATTTACGATGTTGAGCCGATTCTTGACACTGCGCTCATGATAGGTCAGGGCAAAGTTCTCGTAAACGCCAAAACCGCCGATATACGCAAGGACGGCAAGACGGTTGAGGATGTTTTCAAGGAGGTGTTCAGGTATGCTTGGTAAGCTGATAAAAAATGAGTTTAAATCAACCGCCCATTCGCTTATCCCCGTTTATTCGGCTTTGGTAATTTCGGTATCGTTAACCGCAATATCACTGATTACCAAAAACGATATAATGGGTGCGCTCAGCAGCATCATTCTTGCAATTATCGGGTTTGCCCTTATTATAGTAACCTTTGTCTGCATAGTTTTGAACTTCAATAAATCCCTTTACGGCTCTCAGGGGTATTTGAGCCTAACGCTGCCCGTCAAAAGCAGCAGGCTTTTAGGCTCCAAAACAATTGTTTCCTTCTTTTGGATGCTTATGAGCTTTGTTATAATGATAGGAATTTTTATCGGCATTTATCTTTATATAAAATTGATGGCCGTCGAGCAGTATGGGGACGAAACAATCTCAACAATAAAGGATTTTGTCAAGCTCTATGCTGACCTTCCCGGCTGGGGAACATTTATTAATATTCTTATACTGTTTTTGACTTCGGTTTTTGCAGACCTTTTGCTTGTGATTATGTATATTTATTTTGCTCTTTCGGCTGCAAATACAAGGAAATTCCAGAAGGCCTCCATAGTTTGGGCAATAGTGTTTTTCTTTGCGGGCAGAATTATAATCGGAGATGTGATTATTAAAAACCTATGCAGGGCTGTGCCGATTTTTGCCGTTGCAAATTCGCAGGGACTCAACTTTGTCACGCAGTCCATCGGCGAAACCAACTTCTTTAATGTAAACATAACAGAGGCTTTTTTGGAAATAATAGCAATTGTCGGTTTGTTCATTGCAACAAATTATTTAATAAAATCAAAGGTAAATGTAAAATAGCAATGGATAGAATTGGAGTATTCGGGGGGACATTCAACCCCCCCCATTTGGGTCACCTGAAGCTTGTGAGTGAAACCGCTGACAGGCTTGAGCTTGACAGGGTAATTATTATACCGGCCTTTTTGCCTCCCCATAAAGAAGCAAAGCTTCTCGCCTGCGGTGAGGACAGGCTTGAAATGTGTCGGCTGACCTTCGGGGAGGACAGCCGCTTTCAGGTAAGCGCAATGGAAATCGAAAGGGGCGGCAAAAGCTACACCTATGATACGCTCTGTGAGCTCAGGATGTATTTCCCGCACTCGGAGCTTTTTCTTATTATCGGTTCGGATATGCTGCTGACCTTTGAAAAATGGCACAGATATGAGGATATTCTCAACCGTTGCACAGTATGTGCCGCTGAAAGGGACAGCGAGCAAAACCCTATCAAGAAGCACGGCTTGCCGAAAATTTTTGAGGGGCATAACCTTATTCTTACGGAGTTTTCACCTGTCAACATAAGCTCGAGCAAAATAAGGCAAATGATACGAAGCTCACAGGATATCGGAGGCGTTGTAACTCAAGAGGTGAAAAGATATATTGATGATAGAAAGCTCTACCTTGAAGGATTATAAAAAGATGCTTGAAAACAGGCTTGACCCGTATAGATTTGTTCATTCCCTCAATGTTGCCGAATGTGCGAGGTATCTTGCCGAAAAATACGGAGAGGATAAGGACAAAGCATATTTGGCAGGGCTGCTGCATGATGTTTTGAAAAACACTTCAAGTGACGAGCAGCTGAGAATAATAGAGAGTGATAATTTAATGCTCACCCCATGCGAGGCGGCAAACCCTAAGCTATGGCATGCAATTTCGGGAGCCTCATTCCTGAAAAACGAGCTTGGTATAAAAGACAGGGATTTGCTTAATGCCGTGCGATACCACACAACGGGCAGAGCGGGAATGAGCCTGCTTGAGAAAATAATTTATATTGCGGATTTTAATAGTGCTGACCGTGTCTATAAGGATGTCGATACCATGCGTGCGCTAGCGGAGGAAAGCCTGGAGGCTGCAATGCTGTTTGCCCTTAAATTTTGCATTGCAAGGCTTGTGCAAACAGGCAGAACAATTCATATAGACAGCATCGACTGCTACAATGAATTATTAATAAAATTAAAATCCAGGGAGGATATGTATGGAGCCGAAGGAACTGGCAAGAGAAATAGCAAGGGTACTTGACGAAAAAAAGGCGGTTGATATTAAGGTCATAGAAACAACGGAGTTTACAATAATTTCGGACTTTTTTGTGATTGCCTCAGGCACTTCCAACACACATGTGAAATCCCTTGCAGACGAGTTGGAGTATGAAATCAAAAAGCGGTTTTCGGTTGCGCCCGAAGGAATAGAGGGCAGGGCGACAGGGTGGATATTGCTTGACTACGGTAGTGTTCTTGTCCATATTTTTCAAAAAGAGAGCAGAGAGTATTACAATCTCGAGCGTCTTTGGGTTGACGCGCGGCTTCTGGATATATCAGATATAGTTACGGAGGAATAACAATGTTGAACTACGATGTCAAAACGGTAGAAAAGAAATGGCAGGATAAGTGGGAGGAGAGCGGCGTTTTTCATGCAAAGCAGGATTTCTCCCTCCCCAAATATTACTGCCTGGTGGAGTTCCCCTATCCCTCGGGGCAGGGCCTTCATGTGGGGCATCCCCGCTCCAATACCGCTCTTGATATAGTTGCCCGCAAAAAGCGTTTGCAGGGATATAATGTTCTCTACCCTATGGGGTGGGACGCTTTCGGTCTCCCTACAGAAAACTATGCGATAAAAAATCATATTCACCCCGAGAAGGTTACAAAAGAAAATATAGCCCGTTTCAAGCAGCAGCTTAAATCCCTGGGATTTTCATTTGACTGGAGCCGTGAGGTCAACACAACAGACCCGGATTACTACAAATGGACTCAGTGGATTTTCCTGCAGCTTTTCAACAAGGGGCTTGCTTATAAAAAAGAGATGTCCGTCAACTGGTGCACCTCCTGCAAATGCGTGCGTGCAAACGAGGAGGTTGTTTCCGGTGTATGTGAACGCTGCGGCAGTGAGGTGGTGCATAAGGTAAAAAGCCAGTGGATGCTCAAAATCACTCAATATGCTCAGCGGCTGATTGATGACCTTGATGAGCTTGATTATATTGAAAGAGTCAAAATTCAGCAAAAGAACTGGATTGGCTGCTCGAAAGGTGCAGAGGTTGACTTTACCTCAACCGCGGGAGAAATTATTACAGTTTATACAACAAGGCCAGATACCTTGTTCGGCGCTACATACATGGTAGTATCGCCCGAACATCCCTATATTGAAAAGTGGGCAGACAGGCTCACGAATATTGACGAAATCAGAGAATATCAGCAGGCCGCCTCGAGAAAATCGGATTTTGAAAGAACTGAAGTCAACAAGGATAAAACAGGAGTGGAGATTAAGGGCGTTAGCGCAATTAACCCAGTCAATGGCATGAAAATTCCGATTTTCATATCCGACTATGTTCTGGTTTCATACGGCACGGGTGCTATTATGGCAGTGCCCGGGCATGATACCCGTGACTGGGAGTTTGCAAAAAAATTTAATCTGCCCATTATTGAGGTTGTCAGCGGCGGAGACATCGAAAAGGAGGCCTTTACGGACTGCGACACGGGAGTTATGGTCAATTCCGGCTTTTTGAGCGGGCTGAGTGTCGAGGAGGCAAAGGTCGAAATATTAAAATGGCTCATTGAGAAGGGAAAGGGTCACGAAAAGGTTAATTATAAGCTGCGCGACTGGGTATTTTCCCGCCAGAGGTATTGGGGGGAGCCTATTCCCATTGTCATCTGCGACAAATGCGGCTTCGTTCCTCTCCCTGAAACAGAGCTACCTCTTGTGCTGCCTCAGGTTGAGTCATATGAGCCAACGGATAACGGCGAATCTCCCCTTGCACAGATTACGCAATGGGTTAATACCACCTGCCCGCACTGCGGAGCACCCGCAAAGAGAGAAACAGACATTATGCCCCAATGGGCAGGCTCGTCATGGTATTTCCTGCGCTACTGTGACCCTCACAATGAAAATGCTCTTGCTTCAAAGGAGGCACTGGAATACTGGACTCCGGTTGACTGGTATAACGGCGGCATGGAGCACACTACGCTCCATTTGCTTTACAGTAGGTTCTGGCACAAGTTCCTCTATGATATCGGAGTGGTGCCAACCGGCGAGCCATACCTGAAACGCACAAGCCATGGAATGATTCTGGGCGCTAACGGTGAAAAAATGTCAAAATCGAGGGGCAATGTTATTAACCCCGATGATATTGTCAAGGACTACGGTGCGGATACCATGAGGCTCTATGAGATGTTCATAGGTGATTTTGAGAAGGCGGCACCGTGGAACTCCTCAAGCATCAAGGGTTGCAGGAGATTCCTTGACAGAGTTTGGGCTTTACAGGATATGGTCGGGGAGGGCAGTGGATATTCCCCAAAGCTTGAGAATGAATTCCATCGCACAATAAAAAAGGTCACTGAGGATATAGATAACCTGAAGAGCAACACTGCAATTGCCGCAATGATGTCACTTCTCAACAAAATCTATGAAGTGGGTACAGTTACCTTGGGAGAACTTAATACCCTGACCATTCTTCTCAACCCCTTTGCTCCGCACATGACTGAGGAGCTGTGGGAGGTCATGGGCTTTGGTGGCACAGTGACCGACCAAAGCTGGCCTGAATATGACGATGGCAAGTGCAGGGAGGACACAATTGAAATAGTTGCTCAGATTAACGGCAAGGTTCGCAGCAGGCTGAATGTTTCTGCCGATATTGAAACCGGTGAAGCAATAGCCCTCGCAAAGGCGGATGAAAAAATAGCCAGTGCATTAAAGGGCAAGAGAATCATAAAGGAGCTTTATGTCAAGGGTAAGCTTGTAAATATAGTTGTAAAACCGCAGTAAATAACAGGTTCGAAATATAATTATCAGTTTAGAATTATTTTTTCTGTTGACATTGAAAATTGGCTGTTGTATAATAACTTGTAAACTACGGTTTTTACCCCTGTAACAACAGAGGGGAGGGAATAATAATGAGTCAAGTTAAAGTTAAAGAGAACGAATCGTTGGATAGTGCGCTAAGACGCTTTAAAAAACAGACATCTAGGGACGGCGTCATTCAAGAGGTTCGCTAAAGGGAGCACTACGAAAAGCCTTCTGTCAAGAGGAAGAAGAAGTCTGAGGCTGCTCGTAAGCGCAAGTATAAATAATTTTGCAATCAAACAAAAAGCGGTGAGTGCATTGCACATCACCGCTTAAATTTTATTTCTGTTTATGCGCGTTAATTGAGATGCTTCTTAGGTCTGTAATAAAGCTGGGAAATAATTATTACGAGGGCATCGATGCCGAAATAGATGAGAACGAGTTTGAAATGAATACTCCTGCCGAAAAGGGAGATGTCAACATAGTTGGGCAGCATTAGTGAGCCATAAAGAATCAGTGCCGAGCCCAATGTTGCGAATATCGGGCAGATAACCCCGCGCACGAAACCGATCTCTTTCTTTCTGAAGAATCTGAACACCTGATAATAGAGAACGATATAAATGGCATAGCTGCACGCAATAGCAATTTCGGAAACATCGGAATTTGGGAGCAATTGATATTTTTGAGTAAAATAATGAATAGTCATCCAGATAATGCTGAGGATAAATGCAAATACGGCAGAAACAACAGGGATGTCAAGCTTTTTGTTGACCTTAGAAAGCTTTGAAGCCATTGGCATCATACCTTTTCTGAGTGCTAGGGAATAGGGCAGGCGGATAAAGCCGAGAACAACGCCGTTGACAGTACCCATAACCGAGATAAGGACGAATACGGTTATTGCCTTTGCGAAGTTGCTGCCCAGCAGCCTTGTGGCGGCAAAGGTGACGGATTCATCTCCGAGCTCAAGAACCTTTTCCGGCCCGACATAGAAACACATCCCTGTGAAATAGAGAAGATATGCAAGAAGAACAAACAAGGGAGCAAATATCAGAGCTCTTGGCATATTCTTAGTCGAATTTTTTACTTCATGCTGGATGTTGGTTGAAATTACCCAGCCGTCAAACGAAAATGCAATGGGAGCAATAGCGGTAATCCAGCCTGCCGCCGCAACCTCTCCGGTGCTGAAATGCTTGATTCCCGCAACCGGATCGCCGAAAATCAAGCCACAAATTGCAATGATAAACAGAGGGATAAGCTTGATGATTGTTGCCCCGTCCTGAAACATACCGCCGAATTTCGGTGAGAGTGTATTGTAAATAAAGCAAATTATTACAAAAGCAAAGCCAATAAGAACCTGCTGCTCGAGCGTATTTTTTAGATTAAAAAGAATACTTGTGTAGATGCCTACCACCCATGCCACAACGACTGTAAGGGCGGGGTAATAAATAAAGGTCTGGAACCAGCCGTATGCACAAGCAAGGCGCTTGCTGACAAAAACATCGGCATATGTTATAATACCGCCTGGTAGGTCGGTGCGGGAGGCAAGAGAGCTTAAACACAGACCGCCGAAAATGACTGCTATGGCACAGACGAGGAACAGCAAAATGCCGAAGAAAACGCTGCCGCCGGTAGCTGTCAGAATGTTGTCACTCTTAAAGTAAATGCCGGAACCAATACAAATGCCTACAATCATGGTTATTGCAGTAAATAGCCCGTATCTGTTTTTTGATTGTCCCATGAAAACCCCTCTTATCATAAATTTTGTGTTTTTTATTAAGCTCGCACAGCATATTTATTATAAAATTTTTTCCTTTTGATTTCAACCCTTATCATGTATTTTTTTGCCATATTTTACATAAATACAGAATAAATTTTTTGAATATTCATAATATTAAATAAAATTTGAGGCGATTATATGAATTTGGAAAAATTAATTAACGCTCTCCCGGAAAATCAGGACGGAGCATTCATATGCTCCACCGAAAACAGGCTATACTTCACAGGCTTTGCTTCAAGTGCCGGGTACCTGCTGGCGACAAAACGGGGCAGCGTTTTTCTCACGGACAGCAGATATATCGAGGCGGCACGAAACAAAATTAAGAGCTGCGATGTAGTAGCGCTAAAAAGCATGAAAGAGCAGCTTCCCGGAATTTGTGCGCAGCTCGGGTGCAGGAGCCTGTATGTTGAAGCACAAAGAATGACGCTTCATGCATTCAGAAATTTGGAGGAAATACTAAACGGCATTGGGATGAATGCTGACAACACTCTGGATAATATTATTTGCAGTATACGCAGCATTAAAAGCGGTTTTGAAATTAAAAGAATAAAAACCGCACAGGCTATTGCCGAGCGGGCATTTGAACACATTTTGAATTTTATCATACCCGGTGTTTCTGAAAGGGAAATCGCCCTTGAACTGGACTATTTCATGCTCAGGGAGGGTGCGCACGGGCTTTCTTTTGAAACAATTGCAGTCAGCGGTGAGAATTCCTCCATGCCGCACGGAACCGCTTCGCAGAGAAAAATTAAAAACGGCGATTTCATAACCATGGATTTCGGGGCAGTGTTTGATGGCTACCACAGCGACATGACGAGAACGGTTGCGGTCGGCGATGTGAGCCGAAAGCATAGGGAGGTTTACAACACCGTTTTGAATGCGCAGAAGGCCGCCCTTGAAGCAATAAAGGAAGGC
>JAAZFZ010000152.1 GCA_012511485.1 Clostridiales bacterium
AGTAAAAAAGAATCGGATTTATAACGGGGGTAAAACGATGTTTCTGTTAAATGTTTATTACACTGCAAAGCCGGGCAAGAGGGAAGAATTTCTTAAAGCTCTTTATGATGCAAATATCCCACAGCTTTGCCGCGGGGAGGAGGGCAATTCACAATATGATTATTTCCTTTCAAAAGAATCGCCCGACCTTGTGCTTCTTGTTGAAAAATGGGACGATGCCAAATCACAGTCAAAGCACTGTGAGATGCAACACATGAAGGCCATTGAGTCTATAAAGACTCAATACCTTGACAATGTTGTTATTGAAAAATACCAGGCATAAAACTCAAGCGGCCCGCTTAGTCTGAGCGAGCCGCTTTTTTTGCATCCCTTTTTATATTTCAATAATTAACCTTTGCAGATTTTTTAGACCGATTTCAATACCGAGACAGGGCGCTTCCATGCCCTCAAATTCAATGCTCACAAAACCGTCATAGCCGCTTTTTTTAAGTATTGAAAGGCACTGCTTTACGGGAACATTGCCGTGGCCCACGATTGCCCCTCTCAGGTAATTTCCGCCTCTGGTGACAAAAAAGCCCTCGCCGGGGTTGCTTTCGTTGCCGCTTTTTATATGGAAATCCTTGACATGGACATGCTTTGCAAACGATGCCAGTCTGCCCACCGCAATAGCGGGGGATTCATCTACGCACAGGAAATTGCCGATATCAATGAGAACGCCGAAACTTTCCTTCCCGACTTGCGTTACGAGCTTTTCGACACGCTCACTGTCCTGGCAGAAAAAGCCGTGATTTTCAATCATGGTTTTAATGCCCTTTCCGCTAGCATATTCCGTCACACGCCTGCAGCCCTCAACAAGAGGGCGAAGAGCCTGCTCAAAGCTCTTATAGCTCCTGTCCGCACCGGCAAATCCTCTTGTTGCGTCATGCCTCATGCCCTTTGCCCCGAGCAGTGCGGCGATGTCTGCCTGCTCGTATAGCCTTTCAACCTCCTTGTCAAGGCTTTCCGCATTGAGAAGCTCCGCACCGATAGTGTAGTTAACAACATCAATTTTGTTTTTGGCGCACTCCTCACGCAGCTCGAGTGCATATTCCTTCGGCTCTACACCTTTTGGAGGCTCCAAATTGGTGAATTCAATGCCGTCAAAGCCCATATTTTTTGCAAGCCTTATCACTGAGAGCTGAGTAAACTCACCCGATTTTATCAGCTTTGAAAAGCTGTAAGTGCTCACACTGGTTTTCATGTTGGCCACCCCTTTACTTCATTAAATCCTTTAAAAATAAAACCGCGTTACGGATATCCTGCTCAGGATTGACACCGACTTCACGCTCAATTGTAAGGAAACCCTTATACCCTATGTCATTTAGAGCGGCAAGGTATTCGTTCCAATTGACGCTGCCCTCTCCTAGTGGTACCTCAATAAACGAAAGGTCTGTTACAATGTGGCTTTCAACCATACCGTAAATAATTTCGGGGTCCTTATAGAAAAGCTGCTTTCCGTCTTTAGCATGGGTATGAACTATGTAATCCTTAAGATTATAAACTGCCTTTGCGGGGTTATCGCCAGTGACCATTACAAGGTTTGCGGGGTCAAGGTTTACTCCGACGCCGGTTGAGTTCAATGAATCCAGAAAGCCCTTAAGAACCACGGAGGTTTCGGGGCCTGTTTCTATGGCAAAATGCGCTTCGAGCTCATCGGCATATCGTGAGAGCTCAAAGCAGGCCTCCTGCATAATTTTATATCGGTCATGGTTTTTATTCGATGGAACAACGCCGATGTGAGTTGTAACAATATTTGTTTCAAGCTCCTTAGCAAGATTAAGGATAAGCTTTGAACGCTCAACCTTCTCTTTGTTTTTTTCCGGCCGAGTGAAGCCGCCCCCGCCGAGGTCACCGCAAAGAGCAGATACAACCAGCCCGTTGCTTTTGACAAGGTCAACAAATTCCCGCCTCTTTTTCGGTGTCAGATTTTCGGGTGCCATTTCACCGTTTGTCGCATAAACCTGAATTCCCTGCGCTCCGACCTGAGCCGCTTTTTTGACCGCTGAGGCGATATCCGTTCTAAAGCTGTCAATAATTACACCTATAGGAAAATTAAGCACAATTTTCACTCCTTTATCTATCCCTTTTACATAGGTTAATATTAGCAATGTTTGGCATAAAAATCAAGGAATATTTAGGTTTGGTGTTTACATTCGATAATTATATGATATTATAAATATTATGTAAAAAATAGCTTCTAAGGAGGTTGTGGAATGAGAAAAAAAATAAATGTCGGCATTATCGGCTGCGGTAATATTGCAGATGCCACACACATACCCAATTATCTCAACAGCGAAAATGCGCAGATAAAATATTTCTGCGACATTATACCCGAAAGGGCGCATCAGGCAGTCGAAAAATATGGCTGCGGTACTGCCGTAGTCGATTATCACGACATATTGAATGACCCTGAGCTTGACGCCGTTTCCGTCTGCACCCATAACGATATGCATTCGGTTATTTCCGTTGATTTCATGCGGGCGGGCAAGGATGTTCTTTGCGAAAAGCCCGCTGCCAGAGTTCTCGGCGAAGCGCTCGAAATGCAGAGGGTATCACATGAAACCGACAGAATTCTGAGCATAGGCGTTGTCAACAGGTTCGGAACTGCTGTCAACCATATAAAAAATTTTATTGAACAGGGTGAACTCGGTGAGGTATATCATGTTTATGCAAGCTTCCGAGCGCACCGCTCCATTCCCGGTATCGGCGGTGATTTCACAACAAAGTCCGTATCGGGCGGAGGCGCGCTCATTGACTGGGGTGTTCATTATATTGACCTTGTTATGTATTGCTGCGGCGAGCCAAAACCGCTCACAGCCTCGGGTGAAGCGTTCTGCAGGCTCGGGGTCGATATTAAGAATTATATCACTCCAAAAGGAATGTGGGCGGCGGATAGGAGCGATTTAAACGGCACCTATGATGTAGATGATTCAGTTACGGGAATAATAAGGACAGAAGGTCCAGTTATCACGGTACACGGAGCATGGGCGCAGAATATCGGGGTGAGCGAAACCTACATTGATTTTATGGGCACAAAGGGCGGTATTCGGCTTGCCTACGGCGGCAATTTCACTCTCTATACTATTAAGAATGGAATGCTTCTTGAATGTTCGCCTTCATATAAGGTTGAGGATTACGGCAGGGCAGAAATCCATTCCTTTATAGACAGTGTAATTAATCACAGGCCAAATCAGGCAACAATAGATAACTGTATAATGACCTCTAAAATCATGCAGGCAATATATGATTCTTCAAAGGCACACAAAGAAATGGTTATTGAATAAATTAGTACGGAGGAAATAAGCATGGATATTAAAGTATTAGCAAACCCTCAGGAAATCGGTGCAGCAGCAGGCAAAATATTCTGTGATTTTATCAGAAACAAGCCCGATGCGGTTTTCGGGCTGGCAACCGGCATGACTCCCGTGCCGACATATGAGTATATGGCAAATGAGTATGCAAAGGGGAATGTAAGCTTCAAAAAGCTCACCTCCTTTAACCTTGACGAATATTGTGAGCTGCCCAGGGAGCACAAAAACAGCTTTTATTCCTTCATGGTCGATAATCTGTTTTCAAAAATTGATCTTGACCATAAAAATATCAATTTCCTTGATGGGAACGCTGCTGACCCTGCTGCCGAAAGCGAGAGGTACGCAAACGCTATCAAGGCAGCGGGCGGCATAGATATCCAGCTTTTGGGCATAGGGCGAAACGGGCATATCGGCTTCAATGAACCTGCTGATGAGTTTTCGGACGAAGCGTTTAAGGTGAAGCTAACTGACAGCACAATTCAGGCAAATTCGGTCTATTTCGACGATGTTCCCATGCCCCGCTATGCAATGACAATGGGCATTGGCTCAATTGTCAGAGCTAGAAAAATTATTATGATAGCAACAGGCGAAAGCAAGGCGGAGGCAGTGAAGAAAATGGTTGAGGGTGAAATCAATGCCCAAAACCCTGCCTCGGTTTTGCGCAATCACCCGGATGTAACGGTATTTCTGGATAGGGAGGCGGCAAGCCTCCTCTCAAAGTCGCCTGAGAGCGTTTAACTCTTGTCAATATCATATCGACGGGCAGGAGTATGGCTCCTGCCCGCTTTCTTACAGGCTACGCAAGGCTTATTCCGAGCAAGATTTGTAAAAAGTTGAACAAATATTATTAACAGAATAATGTTCACTCGAAGCCAATTCCTTGTCCTTCTGTAGGAAATAACATTATATTAAACATTTTATTGTATACAGTACACAAAAGCATTAAGAGAATACTGTTAAATTTATACAGAGAGCATGTGTGATTTCCGAAAAATGCTTCGTCGTTTTGCACAAATATATAAGCAATTAATTGTGCATATTTACTTGACAATATGCCAATTATTGCTATAATGATAGTACAAAGCAATGAAAGGAAGGGTTAAGTATGAAATCGAACGAACTGTATGCTTTGAAAATGAAACTTGTAACTGAAATTGCTAACGAGAGGTTCTCATGGCACAAAATTGCCAAATGGATTGCCTTGAGTTCAATTGCCAGCCGAAATTGATTCGGAGAGGCCTTTAGGGCGAGGTCTGCGTGTCTTAGAACCGCACATTTCAGAATTTTCGCACCCGTGGTTTTCCACGGGTGTTTTTTTCTTGCTATTTATATTTATTTATTGTATGATTTTATATGTATGGTTATTAATGGGAAACCTACGGCAGGTGTTGATATGAATAATAAAAAATATTTTTTGGGTGTAGACGGCGGAGGCACAAAAACTACTGCGGTTGTATCGGATTCATCGGGCAGAGTTCTGTGTGCCTGCGAGGGCGAGAGCATCAATTATTATGCCATCGGGCTTGAAAAGGCACGGTCAAACATGAAAA
The DNA here is from genome assembly GCA_012511485.1 of Clostridiales bacterium. Taxonomy (GTDB): domain Bacteria; phylum Bacillota; class Clostridia; order Oscillospirales; family Acutalibacteraceae; genus JAAZFZ01. Next base: position 4,901 of record JAAZFZ010000152.1, read on the forward strand.
AGGTTTTTGCCTCAGTTTCGGAGAAATGCGGCATAGTTTTTTTTGACGGTGCTTTTATTGGTATGTCCGCACTTAACAGCCGAGCTGACGAAAAGGAGCTGAGAGCTTTTACCGGCGGTGTTGTTAATGCCGCAAAAACGGACATGGCCAGCGACCTATATGTGGCTCTTGAAGCCTTGCTCGAGAAGGGCGAATGTGCTGTTGCCATAAGCGGCACAGGCTCAATGTCAATAGCGAGGGACAAAAAGGGCAAGACCTCCTGCATAGGGGGTTGGGGGCATATTCTCGGCGACGAGGGCAGCGGCTATAGCATTGCTCTTGAAGCAATTAGAGCTGCAATCCGTGCTTATGAGGGCAGCGCACCCAAAACGGAGCTGACAAATGCAGTTCTGGAGCATTATAAAATTAACAAGCCGCAAGAGCTGATTGATTTATTCTATAACAAGCCGATAGAGAAGAAGGAGATAGCAGCCTTTGCCATACCTGCCAGGCTCTGCGCTCAAAACGGTGATGAAATCGCTGCTCAAATAATACTCAAGAATGCCGATGATTTTTCAAAAACCGTTCTTGCTCTTTTGTGCAGGTATTCAAATGGAATAAGGATAGGGCTGTGGGGCGGCATTTTTCAGCATTGCCCGCAGTATTTAAACAGGTTTTCAAAGAACCTTGCAGATAAGGGGTATACGAATGTGGGGCTTTTGCAGTATCCACCTGAAATCGGCGCAATTTTTGCCGCAATGAAGCTGTGCGGGCTCGAAATCAGTGAGTGTATCCAAACGAATCTTAAACAATATGCGGAGGGCAGGCGGAATGAATAAATCACTTGAATACATATCAATTATTCAGAGCTTGATTAAAGAGGTTATTGCTACTCAGACGGAAAAAATAGACGGAGCAGCTCGACTTATTGCCAATGCACTCGAAAGTGGCAGGAGGGTGCACGCCTTTGGCACTGGCCACTCCCATATGCTCGCTGAGGAGATTTTTTACCGTGCAGGCGGCATTGTAAATATAAATCCCATCCTTGAAACCTCTTTGATGCTCCATGAATCGGCATCCAAAAGCACAAGGATTGAGCGACTCTCAGGCTACGGAGAAATCATTTTCGACCATTACGGCCTTCAAAGCGGCGATGTCCTGCTTGTGTTTTCAAATTCAGGCAGGAACGGCGTGAGCATTGACCTTGCAAAGCTTGCCGCAGAAAGGGGGCTTCATGTTATAGTCATAACGAATATGAAGCATTCTCTTTCGGGCGCATCAAGGCATTTAAGCGGCAAAAGGCTCTATGAGTTTGCCGAGATTAATATTGATAACTGTGGCTGCGTAGGTGATGCGTGCGTTGAAATCGAAGGCTTTAACCGCCGTGTTTCACCGACCTCAACGGTTATCGGTGCAATGATTCTCAATGCGATAACTGCTCAGGCAGTACAGATGATGGTTGATGATGGATTTGACGTCGAGGTTTTTTCGAGCAGCAATGTGGACGGAGGCGACGAGATTAACAACAAATTCATTGAAAAATATAAAAAGGAGATTAAATCACTATGAATTTTTCCAATCCTCAGAAAGCTGTAAAAAAAGCTGAGAATTATGTGCTTGACGGCATTCCCGCAATTCATGCAGATGGATTTCAAAGTGATTATATCTGCGAGTTTTTTACATCAAAGGGTATCCCCTGCCGTGCGCAAGGCGGCATTGACATAACCTGTGAGCATGACAGCAGCAGAAGCATGACCTATATAGAGGAAACTAGAAGGCTGACGAATGAAAAATACATTTTAGAAACCTCAGTTCCGGATGGCAAACCCCTAATAAAAATTACTGCAAGCAGCAGGCGGGGAGTCAGGGACGCCGTTAATGCGATATACAGGCAGATTCAAAGCGGCTCACTTTTCGTCGGTGTAACGCAGGATTATCCTCTGTTTCATAAAAGGGGATATATAGAGGGCTTTTACGGCAATCCATGGAGCTTTGAAGAACGCACCGATATGCTAAAGCTTATGTCGGAGCACGGAATGAATACATATTTCTACGCTCCTAAGGATGACCCATATCATAGGGAAAGATGGGATGAGCTTTATCCGGAGCATGAGCTTGAAAAACTCAAAACGCTCATTGCTTTTTCTCAAAAGCGCTGCATCGACTTTCATTTCTGCATAGCTCCCGGGCTGAGCATGAGATATACCTCGGAGGACGACTATCTCAAGCTTCTCAATAAAATCAAGCAGCTCTATTTTGCCGGTGTGAGGCATTTCGGTTTGCTTCTCGATGATATACCCGAGAAGCTCCACTATGAGGAGGATATTGAGCATTTTGGCGGTGAAACTGTCAATGCACATATTTATTTAATAAACAGGGTTTTTGATGACCTGAAGGATATCGACAGCTCCATGAAGCTAGTTATCTGCCCCCTGCAGTATCATGG
>JAAZFZ010000153.1 GCA_012511485.1 Clostridiales bacterium
ATGTAAAACGTCACGGTATATTCTTGCGTTCCCCAAGTGGCGTTTATTATTACATCGCCTGCTGGCATCAGCTGGGGCACATCATCCCAGCCGTTAAAGGTATGCCCCGGCTTTTCGGGATTTGCCGGCAGAGCAATTGAAGCATTATAATTTGTGGGTACCGTTGCATAGACCTCACCGTCAACCATAAACACCGCATTATAAGTGTTAATAATATAGGCGCCGTTGGTTATAACCGGATTTGCCGGCATGGTTGCGGGCAGGTTGCTCCAGCCGCTGAAATGATAGCCTTCCCTTTCAGGAATCTCCGGCGGGACTATTACGGAGTTGTAGGTATAGCTTAATTTTTTATAAAGGCTACCCTCAAGGTAGAAGAAAATATTGTAGAAATTCTCAGTGAAGGTACCTGTTACTGTGAAGTCGCCGATTGGCATTCTTGCAGGGATTGGTGACCAGCCGGAGAAGCTACTGCCGGTTCTTTCCGGATCAGGCAGAGGAGTTATTTCGGCGTCATATTCATAGGTTTCTGTTTTGTATATCTCACCGTCAATCATATAAACGAGATCATATAGGTTTTTTGAAAAGGAACCCATTATCGTCAGGTCACCGGCAGGCATTGTTTCGGGATGCTGAGGCCAGCCGGAGAAGGTGTGCCCGGGCTTTGTCGGATCCGCTATCGGAGTAACCGGTGCGCCGTATTGATAAGTCACTCTACGGTATTCAACCTCGTCAATAATATAGATAATCTGATAGCTGTTTATACTCCAAACGGCATAGAGAGTTGTGCCCTCCGAATTCATTGTGTAATTCGTACCGTCTGTATATTCAACCTCGCCGTCACTTGTTGTCGACCAGCCGATAAACAGGTGACCGGCTTTGATAAAGCCGTTTGCCTTGAGCTGTGCGGAGGATGCAAACGGGATGCTCTGCGGCGTCATTGAACCGCCCGTGTTGCCGTTTCCATCAAAGGTTACGGTGTAGTTGGCGGAAACCCATTTGGCATAATAGACAGTGTCGGCAAGCGGGAAGGGCTGCGGCAGGGTAACAAGATTTGTGCAGTCGGCATCACTATACCACCCGGAAAATACATACCCTGTGCGTGTCGGAGCCGAGGGAATTGTGACTGTTTCGTCGCCGGAAAGGCCCGTCTGAGTTGTATATGTTTCATTGCTGCCATAATTGAGCTTAAATGTAACAGTCGTATTTTTGTGGACAAGTGCATTTCGGGCAGCAAAAAGCTCTGTTGCAAGGGCATCGGGCCCGTTTTCACCTGCCTGATTGGTTGCCAAAAACTGTGCAGATGTACTCGTTGCCTGCCAGTTTGTGCTTTCGCTTGCACCAGAGGCCTGAAGTGCTGCGGCAACCCTATTGTATGCTGTAATATAAACCAGCCAGCTTTGGGCAGTATAATGCGAGCTGTTGCACGCAGGCCCTGATGTAACCTGCTGATTTACAAAGTAAAAGTCGGCACCTGCAACGCTGAGATTGGCGGTCGCGGTTGAAATTGAGCTTGCAAGACTCATGGTAGCTGACTTATCAATTATCGGCAACTCTACGCTTATCGGGTTGCCCTCTCCATCAAAGACAGGCCTCTTACTCTCTGCCAAATCTATTGTATCCTGCAGGGCAGTTCTTGACTGTGCGGTGTAATAATTAAGTGTTGTGCGCCCTTGCCCCACAGGGTTGACCGCAGTTATTTTATTGCTCCTGTGTGAGGCATTCATAATTGCCGCATCTATAGCAGTAAAGTCAGCAGGCTCCGTATAGAGATAGAGGAAAAGAGTGTCTGTCAATACATTCAGCCTTGCCTGATTATCGGTTGTGCCCGTTGCGGCAATATTGTTGCCTTCAGTGAGCAGGGCTTCTACAACCGCACGGTGTTCCGAATTCAGCGAGGCTAGCGGAATGGTATCAATAAGAGCGACAGTTTGAGTCCAATAGGTTGAGATAACATTGCCGTGTGCAAGATTGTTGAGTGCATTATTAAGTGCCGTCACCTTTAAAGCCAGAGTATCCTGATCTCTTGTATCATAGCTTGAGGGATTCAGGACATAAGCCCCGACTGCGTTATAAGCCAAAGAAGCGGCATTCCTTGAGGCAAGAGTATAAGTATAAACACTTGTGCCGCTCGGCAGTGTTGCGGTGTAGGTTGTGCCTGACATTGAGGTGTAAGCATATCTGTCCGTTACGGTAAACGGATTATAAACGGGTGAATAGCTCCAGATAATATTTGCCGAGGAATAAGCGACATTTGCGCTTGTTGTGTCAAGCGGTGCAAATCTCAGGTTTTCTATCGCTGCCTGAAGATTTCTCGCCGCACGGTCAATGGTGGGCTGATAGAGCGTGTTGTAACCCATGCTTCTGACTGCAACAGCATCGCTCAATGCCCCTTCAAGGGCATTGCGTGTTTCCTGAGTATAATATTCCTTTTTATCCGGCCAGAACTGTAGAATATCTGTCAGTGCCGTTTCGCCGTTATAATAGATATTATATGTGCTGCCTTCGCTGGCGGCTGTTATAAGGAATGAAATGTTTTTGAGAGCGGTATAAGGATTGTTTGTGCTGTAATAACTCGTATTCAATCCTGAAATGCCGTCAATTGGCAGGGATGTTGTCGTGTTATAAACTATGCCGTAATAATCACTTGTGGAATCCGCAAGCTTAATTGATAGATTTGCGTAGCTGTTGGAAAGGTTGATGGCTCCGTAGTCAATATCCGTCTGAACGGCTTTGGGGTCGACAAGCAGGTTAAATGCATTTTCATATTTTCCGGCAAAATCATCCCACCCGCTGCTGTAATACCAGCTCTGGGGGATTAGCCCCTTGCCGGGGCCGGTTGTGCCAATTGCCGCGGCATCCGTCCCGTTAACCGGAGTTCTTGTTGAAACCGTCTGTACCCAGGAAACGCCTGCCGTGTTGATATTAGAGCGCAGTGTTGCCTTGTTTGTTGTGATAATTTTTAGGTTTGTGCCAACTCTCGTCCAGTTATCCTTTGAGGAGGTAAAAAAACCCGTTGTGTTGTCATGCAAATAAAAATCGGGGATAAGCGTATATTCTCCGGCGGTTCCTGCGCCGAAAGGGTTGCATATGTTGCGTCATACTGAAAAGTTAAATCAGTGTTGCCGACTCTCACGGGGTTAATTGCCGAAATTGCGGAAGAGTCGGAGGTTGTGTTTTCGTCAAAAGAGTTTACAAAAGAATTTTTAACAATTAAGCTTCTGAACTGCTGAGGCTGGCCGGGTTCATCCTCTGAGCCTCTAGGTCTTGCGTTTTCAAAAAAATGCATTCTAAGATTGATGCTTTCAAGAGTCTGCACACTTGTGTCAAGGTAGACCGTTGCGGTTGAACGGTTGGCGTCATTAGCCGTTGAGCCGTTGAAGTGATATTCCGCTTTTCCTTCCCTGGCGGGAGACCAGAACCATGATGCACAGGTAACCGAATCTGTGGAATTCACCCAGCCGTTTGCTGCAAAATTATGGTAACCTCTGTTGATTTCGCTGGTAGCCGTTCCGTCTGTTGCAATGGAACCGTAAACACCTCTGCCCAAAACTCTCGATACATAGCGTATATCACCGCACTCATCATTGTTTGAGCCTGACTTGGCCTTGGTTGTGAAAACATATCCTCCTGCCGGAAAAATAATATTCTCGACATATGAGAAGCAGGAAATATCATAGGAATCGGTAATCCTTGTGTATGTATAGATATTATCCCATTGAATATTGCATCTAATATTAAATTTCAATACCGTGCCGGCAACTGCAGTGCCGCTGCTCATTGTCCACACATAATTGTTGCCCGTTACCACCGGACCTGTGAAGGTGACTGAGGCGTTATTGGTGCAGGTCAGTACGGGTACGCCCAGCAAATTCGGGTTAAAATCACTGTATAGACTGTCTAACCCGTCAAAAGTGAAGGTGACCGTCGTTGCGACGGGAGTCTCACCTGCATAGGCCTTATCCCTCCAACTG
>JAAZFZ010000017.1 GCA_012511485.1 Clostridiales bacterium
ACTTTCAACAGTAGGGAGCCGTGTATTTTATAGATGTGCATCTCTTTCAATTACACGTTTGCCTGAAGCTCTCACATCAATACCCATTTGTTGTTTTTACGATTGCACCAATCTCAGGCTAGACCGCCTGCCCGAATCAGTGACCTCGATTGGCAGCTACTCCTTTTACAATTGCTCAATTATGACGCTTTCCTATCTTCCCTCCGGATATACTTCAATAGCGGCTTATACTTTTTTCAATGGCACCGGCCTTACACTATCATCCCTACCGGACAATATGACTTATGTTGGCCAACACGCTTTTGAAAATTGCACCAACATCACTCTTGCCTCCTTGCCGCCAAATCTCACCAGAATCGGAGCATTTGCTTTTAACAATTGCACAAAAATTACTATTTCGGAAATTCCGGCAACCACTAGAGAAATAAACACATATGCTTTTGCCAATTGCACAGGTATTACAAGCTTGATTTTTGGTTCAAGTCTAACGTTTGTATCGGATTTCTCATTGATAGGTTGCACGAATATAACGACAATAACTATTAACAAGAGTCCAAACACATTGGCATATGCGCCCTGGGGTGCCGTAAACGCTACTATAATATGGACTGAACCTTAAAGGAGGATTAATATGCAGGTATTACAAACATTCAGACTTATTGCAGATACCGGAAAAATTTTGACAAATGGAACACAGCAGGGTTATGTCATTGACCTTGCGCCGGGTCAAAGCCCGGATTCATGGCAAGAAATCGATGACGCAAAAAATGATGACAATGGGGAGGGATAATTATGGCAAAAACTGATTCAGGACTTGTTAAACACGCTGAAGCGCAGCTTGGAATGCCCTACTGGTGGGGTACATTCGGAGCAGTGTGCGGGGAATCACTCTGGCAGCAGAAAAAGAAGCAATATCCCTCACACTATTCCGACAGCAGATATAAAACTGCAAAGGCTAAGCATTTCGGCAAAAGGGCATATGACTGCTGCGGCCTGGTGAAATCCTTTATGTTCCAGAGCGCTCCGACATCGGCACCGAAATATGCAGTCAAATATGATAAGAATGTTGGCGGACTGCTTGCAGCCTGCTCAAAAACGGGACCGATTAAAACAATCCCCGAAACGCCCGGTCTGCTCGTTTTCAGAGGAACTGCTCATGTAGGCATATATATCGGGCAAGAGCAGGTCATTGAGGCGAAGGGGTTCGATTACGGAGTGGTCAAAACAAAGCTCTCTGCCGGAAAATGGGATAAGTGGGGGCAGCTCTCATGGATTACATATACCCCCACAAAAAAGCCTGTAGAAAAGTCTGCAACTGAAATCGGCTCGGAAACCGCCTCAGAGCAAGCTATTTTCAAGAATACAAGCGAAAAGGAGCTTATTGTCTATGCCGACACATCGAAACTTGTCAAAATCGGTACTCTTTTCAAAGGCTCCTCCTGCGTTTCACTGGGAACAAAAAACAATTGTGCAGTCATTCTCTATCAGGTCAGCGGAACCTCATCCTACAAGGTCGGTTTCACCGACTACTTAAAGGGGCTTTCAAAATGATGGATTTAGGATTGTCTGCGTTGGCTTATTGCGGCTTTCCTGCTGCTGTGACGGCCTTTGCCTTCTGGGGCTTGAAACGAACTATCGAACGAAAAGAAAAGCAGCACAGCGAGCGTGAGAAGGCCAGAGAGGAAAGCGAATTCCTAATGGTAAAATGTATAGGTGCTTCGCTTGCTCTGAGTGAGGCTACAGCATATGCGTTGAAATATGGCAAATGCAACGGCGAAATGTCGCAAGCCCTTGTATATGCAAAAAAGATTAAGCACGAGCAAAGGGATTTCCTCCAAAAGCAGGGAATAGGTCATCTATATTAAAATGATTGGAGACAAATATGAATATTCTGCGCTTGATTTCGGAATACTGGGATATTATTCTGGCCGCCGTCGCCATTGTTTCAGCACTCATTGCAAAGTACATTAAGTGCGAGTCTTCCGCATCAAAAAGCAGGCTGTTTGAGCTAATCACTAATGCTGAAAAGAAGTATGGTTCCGGTACCGGATTTCTGAAAAAAGCCTGTGTCGTTGCTGAGTTTTCTCAGAGCCTTTCCGTTTTTCTCAAAACCTTTTGGGGTGAAAGCAAAATCAGCAGAATGGTTGAGGACACACTCGAATATGCAAAAGCTGTCTGGGACGAAAACGGGGAGCTTCGTAATTATATTAATGAAAACAAAGGCTGAAAATGCCTGCTGTTGCGAAAAGGCAGAAGGAAAATTCCATCTGCTTTTTTTGTATTGATAGAATTTGTATCATATTTTTTGTTAAAACCGCAACTCGAAAAAATGCATATGGTTTCGCCTACATACAAACCCGCTTAGAAGTATAACCTATATCAATTAATATTTCCAGAAGATTAAATTATAAATACACATTTTTATTCTTGCAAATAAAAATCCGCTGCCTGCATATAGCCGGCGGCGGTTTCGTTTTGGTGATCCATCGGAGATTCGAACTCCGGACACCTTGATTAAAAGTCAAGTGCTCTGCCAACTGAGCTAATGGATCGTATTAATTTCGCACTTGAACATAATATATTATTTGCGGATGAATGTCAAGTTATTTTAACAATTTTTTGCCCTCTGGAAAACTGAACATTTGGTTGCTTCAGAAGTTTTGACACTAAAATCAAAGGCTGCGGATAAACCGCAGCCCCCGTTTTTAATCCGCCGACATTATTGCCGGCCAAAGCTTTTTTATGCAGCTCTTGTGCAATTGTCAACAATACCTGACTCTTCAATATGGAAAGTGGCAAAGGTGCCGTTACTCTCGTCAAAAATAGTCCAGGTCTTTGTCAGACCGAGTTTTGAAAGAATCTTGGAGTTAGTGCCGACTGATATTTTCAGAATGCCATAAAGGTTGGCATTTGCGCATAACTTCAGATTATCACGGTTTGCACCGACCGTTGTTTCAACGGCCAGGTCAAATGG
>JAAZFZ010000154.1 GCA_012511485.1 Clostridiales bacterium
GGATATTGCATGGGGTTGAGAATTTCGGGTATGGGAAAAGGCAGCCACCAAATCATGGAGCCCATTGAAAGATAAAGGAGAGGCACAGCGAAAACGGCAGAAACAATAAACTTTCTCCAAAGTATTTTAACTGCCTTTTCTTTTCTGATTTTTTCCTCGTCAATAATCTCCCCTCTTTCTGCCTGAAGAGCCTTGTACCCCAGCTTTTCGATTGCCTGCCTTATAGACACTGGCCTTACCTTCTGCGAATTATATTCTACCATTGCCTTTTCAGTGGCAAGGTTAACAGATGCCTTTTCAACGCCCTCAAGCCCAGAAAGTGTTTTTTCTATGCGCATGGCACACACCGCGCAGGTCATGCCTTCAATGGGGATTGTAATACTGTTGAGTTTTATATCGTCAATAACACCATAACCGGCACTTTCAATTACTTTTTTAATGTTATTAATTGAAGCCTTATTGCTGTCAAAATCAACAGAAAGCTTTTCGGACGCAAGGTTAACATAGGCGTTTTCAACGCCCTCAAGCCCCCCGACAACCTTTTCAACCCTTTTTGCGCAGGCGGCGCAAGACATGCCGCTTATTTTCAGTGTTTCGTTTCTCATAAAAACATCCCGACCTTTCGCAGTTTCAACCCTATCGATATCATAATCCGTAAATATAATATAACCGCTATAATACAAACAATTACAATAGGCATAATAGACAGGGAAATGTTTATAGCAGCTTACCGATTGTTGAGATTAGCTCGTCAACCACCTCAACCTCACCAGCATTAATTTTTTTAATTACGCATCCCCTAATATGGTTTTCAAGGATTAGCTTGCTCACAGAATTCAAGGCCGCCTGCACCGCCGCAATCTGGTTGAGAACATCATCGCAGTAGGCATCCTTTTCAATCATGCCCTTAATTCCTCTAACCTGACCTTCGGCACGGTTGAGCCTTGCTATTAGGCCGGATTTTAGCTTTTCGTCACGGGCAGTCATTCTTGCGCTGCATTCCACACACATTTTTTTTTCCATATCAGAGCCTCCCTCATAAAGTACCATACCCCTGTATGGTATGTATAATTGTAAACTGTTTTCAGTAAAATGTCAAGAGGGATGTTTATCCCGCAGTTATAGTTATTAATCACTTATTTGCATGCTTGATTACAGATTATTCATATAGTATAATAATGCTGATATATGCGAAAGGCAGTGTTTTATTTTGGAAGAAATTAATAAAAGCTTTGTTGAACTTATAGGCAATACACCCATACTTGAGTTGGTTAATACTGAGAGGAAGAATAGCTTATCCGCAAAAATTATTGCAAAGCTCGAGTATATTAATCCGGCAGGCAGCTCAAAGGACAGAATCGCAAAAGCAATGATTGAGGATGCGGAAGTTAGGGGTATTTTAAACAGCAACTCAGTTATTATTGAACCCACAAGTGGAAATACAGGCATAGGCCTTGCTGCTGTTGCGGCCTCTAAGGGCTATCGCATTATTCTGACCATGCCTGAAACAATGAGCGTTGAGAGAAGGAATCTGCTCAAAGCCTATGGTGCGCAGCTCGTCCTGACAGATGGGAATCTCGGCATGAAGGGAGCCATTCAGAAGGCCAGCGAGCTGGCGGAATCTATTCCCAACAGCTTTGTCCCCGGGCAATTTGATAACCCCGCCAATCCCGCTGTTCACAGGGCAACAACCGGGCCGGAAATCTGGAATCAAACAAAAGGAAGGGTTGACATTTTTGTTGCCGGAGTCGGCACGGGCGGAACAGTTACAGGTGTCGGCGAGTTTCTTAAGTCCCAAAATCCCGAAATAAAGGTTGTGGCGGTTGAGCCGGCAGACTCCCCTGTTCTTTCCGAGGGCAGGAGCGGCGCTCACAAAATTCAGGGTATAGGCGCAGGCTTTGTTCCCAGTGTTCTCAATACGGAAATCTTTGATGAAGTCATCCCTGTCAAAGATGAGGATGCTTTTACAACAGGCAAGGAGATTGCCAGAAATGAAGGTATTCTTGTTGGCATATCCTCAGGTGCTGCTACCTGGGCGGCGTTAGAGCTCGCAAAGAGAGCTGAAAATTCGGGCAAGACAATAGTTGTTATTCTCCCTGACACAGGCGACAGGTATCTTTCAACTCCCCTTTTTTCAGAGTAAGATTAAGATAATCCCTTTGATTCCGAAAGCGAATTCAAGGGATTATTTTATATATTGTTTTTCTAGTTTTTCAACACATAACAAGCACTGTTCATTGTTTAATATACCCTGCTTGTTCAAGGAAATAAGCACCCCCTTTTGAAAGAGAAAAAGAAAATCCCCATGAGCCACTTTATCTATCTGAACTTCATTTTCGGTTTCAATCATTCTGGCAGAAGTCTTCCTCATTCCCTCACCTCAAAAAGTACAATATTAATATATATATCATTTATTAAATTATTTTGCCTGTCCGAAGAATGATTGTAATACTATTGGTACATTGCAAACACGATTTAGGTGTAGAAGAACTGGGTCACCTTGAGATGATTGGTGCAATTGTTCACCAGTTGACAAGGAATCTCTCTATGGAAGAAATCAAGAAGAGCGGCTTTGACACCTATTTTGTTGACCATACCACAGGTGTTTATCCGGTTGCTGCAAGCGGTTATCCATATTCGGCTTCACAAATGCAGTCAAAGGGCGATGTAATAACCGACCTCGTAGAAGACCTTGCAGCAGAGCAGAAGGCACGAACAGTCTATGAC
>JAAZFZ010000155.1 GCA_012511485.1 Clostridiales bacterium
AATGAAAAGCAAATCGATAAAACTTAACAGATATCATGTTACACCTTTCTCGTTTGTATTATTGATAGTCGCTGCACTTATTTCAACTGCCATCAACGGTTTGATGTATAAAGAGGAGGATATAAAAAATCTTTATTCATCCTACCTTAATGGGGATTACAGCTATGTTAACAAAGCTAAGTCTGCACTACTTACCGGCAAGGAAACGATTCAGACTCTTGATTCTGTGATTCCGTTCAAGGACGATATGATAAATATTTTTGGCCTTGTTCAAAAATCAGTCGGTAGTAATTATATCAACGATATGGATAGCAACAATGATATAGCTAAGTTAAAAAACGGTAAGATTGTATTTTTAATTAATAAAAATAATAAGCGTGTAAAGAAGGGTATAAACAACTTAACTGCTTTTAGCGAATACCTTGAAGGCGAAGGCATTGATTACCTTTTTGTTCAGGCTCCTTATAAGATTAGCCAAAAAAATGACTTGCTGCCGACAGGCGTAAAAGATTTTGCAAACGCTAATGCCGATGCACTTTTGTCGGGCATTGATGCTAACGGTGTCAACACTTTTGACCTCAGGGATGAGATAGATAATAAGGGGATTGATCATTATTCCTTGTTCTTTGCCACAGACCATCACTGGAAACCGACTGCGGGGTTGTGGGCTACAAGAGAAATCTGCAAAAAACTTAACAGTGATTTTGGGTTTTCAATTGACACAAGTATTCTTGAAGATGATAAATTTTCTTCAACTGTATACGAGAATATTTTCCTCGGCAGCCAGGGGAAACGTGTAGGAAAATACTATGCCGGAACCGACAATTTTACTCTCCTGCTCCCTAAATACGAAACCAGTATTTCACATTATATGCTCAGAAAAAACGGGACGCAGAAAAAGAGAAGCGGCGACTTTGAAAATAGCATGATTTTTAAGGCAAACCTTGAGCCTGTAGACTATTTTAAAAAGAACACATATGCAACATATTCAGGAGGGGATTACCAGCTTGAAATTATAAAAAACTACAACCTAAAAGGCAAAAAAATAGTGCTTCTACGCGATTCTTTTTCATGTGTTGTTTCGCCCTTCCTTTCTCTCGCCGCCTGCAGAGAGCTTCATACTATTGACCCGAGGCATTATGAGGGTTCTATCAAGGAATACATTGAAAAGGTTAATCCTGATATAGTAATCAGCCTCCATAACCCCGACTATCAGAATGGTTATTTTGAATTAGATTAGAGTAGCAAACAGAGGTGAACCATGTATAACAATTGGAAAGAACTCAAAGCTGCCTGTATGGACTGCCAAAAATGCGAGATGTGCAAAACGAGAACAAATCTTGTTTTCGGGTGCGGAAATGAGAATGCCGAGGTGCTTTTTATTGGTGAAGGTCCTGGTGAGCAGGAGGATATTAAGGGCGAACCCTTTGTCGGCAGAAGCGGGCAGCTTCTCGATAAATACCTTGACGCCATCGGTCTTGAAAGAAACAAAAATATGTATATCGCAAACATTGTAAAATGCCGCCCTCCCCAAAACAGGAATCCGCTGCAGTCCGAGCAGGATACTTGCATTAACTGGCTGCGTGAGCAGGTAAGGCTCATGCAACCTAAAATAATTGTTTGCCTGGGCAGAATAGCCGCACAGAGAATAATATCGCCCGATTTCAAGGTGACCGCTCAACACGGAGATATTATCGAAAGAAGGGGAACTCTTTTAATGGGAACATTTCATCCTGCTGCCCTGTTGAGAAACCCTAATCAGAAGCCCGACGCACTTTCGGATTTTTTAAAGCTCAGGGATATAATAAAAGAGGTTTGTCAAAAGACTTATGAATAATCGGCAGTTGTAATTCAAATCAATTTCAGCTATAATATTATTCACAAATCCTTTAAGGAATTGAAAGGGCTAATATTATGAGATATGATAATGAAAAGTGTCCTGTGTGTTTAGATATATTTCAGAGCGGCGACGATATTGTTGTCTGCCCCGAATGCGGAACGCCGCACCACCGGGAATGTTGGAAAAAGAATAACCTTTGCGGCAACTCACAGAGCCATGAAGAGGGCTTCATGTGGCAGCCTGAGAATGCCTCCTCTGAGGAGTCGGGGTTTGACCAAAACAAGCAGCTGGGCATAATATGCTCCGTTTGCGGCAACAATTGCCCGCCCGATTTTAATTCCTGCCCCGTGTGCTCGAACCCTTTGAATAAACCACATGAGTCTCATAACCCCGAGAAGTTCGGTGGGGAGGAGATTTCATTCAAGACGCCGTTTGATTCCGAGCGGCAAATATTTTTCGGCAGCCTGCCCTGCCCTCCGGATAC
>JAAZFZ010000156.1 GCA_012511485.1 Clostridiales bacterium
ACGGGGAGAAGGAATTTGACGCCCTTTTCCTTTGCCTTTTCAATCATGCGCAATGCAAGGTCAAGCTTATCCGTTTCGCACAGGGATGTGCCTACACTTCTGCCCTTTGCGGCAAAGAAGGTGTATGCCATGCCGCCGCCGACCATGAGGGTATCAACCTTATCAAGCAGATTATTGATAACACCGATTTTATCGGAAACCTTTGCGCCGCCGAGGATTGCCACAAGGGGACGCTTAGGGTTTTCGAGTGCGCCGCCCATGAATTGAATTTCTTTCTGAATTAAAAAGCCGCAGGCGGCAGGCAGATAATCGGCAACACCGGCTGTTGAGCTGTGCGCTCTGTGGGCCGAGCCGAAAGCATCATTGACAAATATTTCGGCAAGCGCGGCAAATTTCTTTGAAAGCTCAGCATCGTTCTTTGTTTCTCCCTGCTCAAAGCGTACATTTTCAATGAGCATGACATCGCCGTCTTTAAGCTCGTTAGACATTGCCTGCGCACTCTCGCCGACAACATCCTTAGCCATTTTTACCTCTTTGCCCAGTAGCTCCGAAAGGCGTGCCGCTACGGGAGCAAGTGAAAACTTCGGGTCAAAACCGCCCTTAGGTCTGCCGAGGTGGGAGCAGAGGATAACCCTTGCGCCATTCTCTATTAAATAATTGATTGTAGGCAGAGAAGCAACTATTCTCTTGTCGCTTGTAATCCTGCCTTCATTCAGTGGAACATTAAAGTCGCAGCGAACCAAAACCCGCTTGCCGTTAAAGCTTATATCCTCTACTGTTTTTTTGTTGAGGGTGTTCATTTTAATCTTCCTTTCAGCTTTAATTAATCTAGGTACTACAATATTGTATATTATAGCGGAAAAATTTGCAATACTTTTATTGTAAGCATTAATTAAGATAATAATACATTATTAACATAATTTTATGTCAAATATTGCAGATTCTTTGCTGATTTATTGCTTGACTTTAATATTTGAGCAGGCATATAATATTAGCAAGTATTTTACTATTATTGAATGGAGGGTTTTTAATGGCAAGAGTCTACAATTTCTCAGCAGGTCCCTCAATGCTGCCGGAGAGCGTTCTCAACAGGGCAGCAGCAGAAATGCTCGATTATAAGGGCAGCGGTCAATCCGTTATGGAGATGTCACACCGCTCAAAGGTTTATGAGGAAATTATTTTCAGCGCACAGTCATTGCTTCGTGAAGTAATGAATATCCCTGATAATTATAAGGTGCTTTTCCTTCAGGGTGGTGCTTCCACACAGTTCTCCGCTATTCCTCTCAACCTGCTCAACGGTTCGGGCAAGGCAGATTATGTGCTAACCGGTCAATTCTCGACCAAAGCATATAAAGAGGCTCTCAAATACGGTGATATCAAGATTGTCGCTTCTTCCAAGGATAAAACTTTTTCTTATATCCCTAAGCTCAACAAGGCAGATTTCACCCCCGATGCGGACTATTTCTATATCTGCATGAACAACACTATTTACGGCACGGTTTTTCATGAGATTCCCGATACGGGCAAGGTTCCCCTTGTTGCCGATGTTTCATCCTGCTTCCTTTCGGAGCCGCTCGATGTTTCAAAGTTCGGCATCATCTACGGCGGAGCTCAAAAGAATGTTGCGCCCGCAGGGCTGACAATTACTATCGTGCGTGAGGACCTGCTCGGTCATGCAAGGGATATCACCCCCACAATGCTTGACTACAAGATTATGTCTGACAGTGACTCGATGTATAACACTCCTCCCTGCTGGTCTATTTATATGTGCAAGCTTGTGCTTGAATGGATTAAGAGCTTGGGCGGCCTTGAGGCTATGAAGGAGCGCAATGTTCAAAAGGCTAAAATTCTTTATGATTTCCTTGACGGTAGCAAGATGTTTAATAATCCCGTAAACCCTGCCGACCGCTCGATGATGAATGTGACATTTGTTGCATCCTCGGAGGAGCTGAATGCCAAATTCGTCAGCCAGGCTACCGCAGCAGGCTTCGTCAACATTAAGGGCCACCGCTCTGTCGGAGGCATGAGAGCTTCTATCTACAATGCAATGCCTGTTGAAGGCGTTGAGAAGCTTGTTGAATTCATGAAGGAATTTGAAGCAAATAACTAGAATCCATTATGACCATTATGAAAGGATTAGCATATGTTTGAAATATTAACACTTAATAAAATTTCAAAATTCGGACTTGAAAAGTTTGATTCAAGCAAATATACCTATGGCGACAATATCGCTGCGCCACACGCTGTTATGGTTCGTTCCGCCGCCATGCATGACATGGAGCTTTCAGCAAATACGGTTGCAATTGCAAGAGCCGGTGCCGGAGGCAACAAAATTCCCGTCGATGCCTGTGCCGAAAAGGGTATTGCAGTTTTCAACACTCCCGGTGCAAACGCAAATGCGGTTAAAGAGCTGGTGCTTTGCGGCCTGCTCCTTTCCTCGCGCAAGGTTATCGATGCCATTGACTGGTGCAAAACCCTCAAGGGTGAGGGTGCAGCGGTCGGCAAGCTTGTCGAAAAAGGCAAGTCAAATTTTGTCGGCCCGGAAATAGCAGGCAAAACACTCGGCGTTATAGGCCTTGGTGCTATCGGAAACCTTGTTGCCAATGCTGCAATTGCTATTGGCATGGAGGTTATAGGCTATGACCCGTTCCTCTCGGTTAACGGCGCTCTCTGCCTTTCGCCTGAGGTTAAGGTCACCTCCGATGTTAAGGAGGTTATTGCGGCAAGCGATTACATCACGCTGCATGTACCCGCTAACGATTCAACAAGGGGTTTAATCAATGCCGATTCTCTGGCGGAGGCAAAGGACTCAGTGCGTATCCTTAACTTTGCAAGGGGCGAGCTTGTCAACAGTGCAGATATAATTGCGGCACTCGAAAGCGGCAAGGTCAGCTTTTATGTCACCGATTTTCCGAGCGACGATGTTATCGGCGTAAAAGGTGTTATAGCCATCCCCCACCTGGGTGCTTCCACTCCCGAATCCGAAGACAATTGCGCAAAAATGGCTGCTGCAGAGCTTATTGATTACCTTGAAAAAGGTATAATCAAAAACTCCGTAAACTATCCGAATGTTGCGCTTCCCAACACCTTTGAAACCAGGGTATGCGTTCTCCATAAGGATGTTGAGGGGGTTCAGGCAGCTATTACGGCGGCTGTCGGCTCAGCACAATCCATTGTCAGCGGCACCAAAAAGGGTTACGGCTACACTGTTGCCGACATAAAGGGCGACATTGACACAGCAAAGCTTGAGAATATTGGCGGCGTTATCAGAGTAAGAGTTCTAAAATAATGCAAAAAGTAGCCCCGGCAGCTCATTGAACTGCCGGGATTTTTCTTTACTGCGACTCATCAGCTCTCCAGGGATTTGAATTTATATCCTTGCTCTCTTGCCCATTCGATTATATCGCCCATAGCCTCCGCATTGTCCTTTGAAACGGAATGGAGAAGAATGATGGCACCCGGGTGAAGCCTTGATGTGACTTTATCAAAGGCATATTGAGAGCCTTTTTGAGAGTTTACATCCCAGTCCGCATAGGATACCGACCAAAAAACGCTTTTAAAACCGACTGATTGAACCAAATCCAGTGCGCTCTCCGAATAGTCGCCCTTGGGGAACCTGAAATAGGGCGAGCTGTAACCGAAATTCTGCCTTAAATAATTGTCACAGGTCTGAATTTCCGCCGCCATCTTTGTTCTGCTGATATCCGAAAACGACGGATGCTTTGCGGAATGATTGCCGACAATATGCCCCTGCTTAATCATCCTTGCTATAAGCTCAGGTTCGGCCTTTATATGGTCAAGTGTGCAAAAAAATGCAGCGGGTACCTTTTTCTCCTCGAGTATGTCAAGAATCACGGTTGTATAGCCGTTTTCATACCCGCAGTCAAAGGTAAGGTACAGAACTTTTTCAGTTGTGTTGTTGTCATAGGCTATGGCATCAAAGCTCTTTGAATCGAAATAAGCCTGGTTTCTAATCGTCTGGTCGGACGGCGTACCGCCCTTTGCAACTCCGTAGCTGAATTCTATTTTTGTGGTTAATAGATTTTCTAGATTTGTGGGGTCGGTCACATTTAGAGTGACCTCCGGCAGCGGCTCAAAGCCAGTGTAAGTTTTTGCGGTTGAGGAGCGCTTGCCTTTAAGCGTTTTGTATTTCCCGCTTCCACCCGCTGTCTGATGGGAATCCTTGCGGGTTGTTGTATCATCCGAAATATCCGTGGTGTAGGTTTGAGTTGCTTCTTTTTGAGATGATGCTTCTTCGATTTCAGTCACATTCGGTTGTGTTCTTTGAGTGACTGAAGGGTTTTGCGTTTCCGAAGTGACAGAGTTGCCTGCTGGCGCTGTAGTATTAGTGTTTGCGCCCGGTGAGCAGGAGGGAATCAGGTAAAGCATTAAAATTGCAATTATAAATGTAATGATTCTTTTCATTTCGCACCTCCATTGAAAGCTGCAATGATATTATATGGAAATCTGCGGTAAACAGCAGCAAAAAAATTTTTAATTAAATCCATGCAACACTTTTAGGTTATTTTGACACTTATATATAGATGATAATTATCATTTACGGCGGAAAAGAGGGATGCTAATGCGGCAATCGGACAAGATTTTGGTAAAGCAGGCATGTCAGGGCGATGCTCAGGCTTTCGGGGAGCTTTATTCGATGTATGCGGTTGAGCTCTACAAATATGCCTGCTGCGTTACCGGTTCAACGCTCCTTGCACAGGACGCTGTGCAGGAGGCTGTGATGTGTGCCTTTGCGGAAATATCCGATTTAAGGAACCAAGAAGCCTTTAAGGGCTGGCTTTTTAAAATCCTGTCAAATGTTTGCCTAAGACAATTTTCAAAAAAATATGAGGTTTATGCCGTTGGGGATGCCTGCGATATGCCCGACACAAGCATAGACGATATTGAGATTTCGACAAATCTGCGCATTGCTCTTGAGGGACTTGACACAGAAGAACGAATGGTGCTCCTGTTAAGCTCCGTGAGCGGCTATAAAAGCCGTGAGATTGCCTCAATGCTCAACTGTTCCGCCTCAACCGTCCGCTCAAAGCTTGCACGAACCTTAAAAAAGCTGCGGCTTGAGCTTGAAGATTGACTGTGAAACGAGGTGCCAAAATGAATAAAAAAGACAAGAACAAATCCATGGCGTTCCATTCGGTTTATGAAAACTCCGAAATGCCGCAATTACCCAAGGAGCTTTCAAATGAAAGCATTATTAATATACTTGACCGAAAAGAGATGCCGAAATCAAAAATAAGGAAGAAATATGCCCCATTGAAGGCTGTGCTTGCGGCAACGCTAGCCATAACGGTAATTACGGGCAGTGTGTTTATCTATGACGGCATAAGCAAGGGTGCGCAACTTCATGAAGACTATTCTTCTCAGGAGCTTCAAACCGCAAGCGACTATAGCGAGATACGAAAAGTATTTAACAATATTAAAAAGGAAAATCATCGCAAAAAAGCCTCTGCTTCTCTCGGCGAAATTTTCGATAAAGCCAGCAATGACTTGGCAACAACCCCGGAGTCTTCTCCCGGTGCCTATTCCGAAATAGGCAAAACCAATGTTCAGGTCGAAGGTGTTGACGAGGCAGACATTATTAAAAACGACGGTAAATATCTCTATAGTCTGGCAAATAACAAGATTAGCATTGTCAACCTCCTGCCCGCAGATAAAATGGAGGTTATAGGAACAATTGATATAACGGATGATATAAAGATTGAGGAAAAAAAGGCGGACGAAAACACTCAGGCAGGTAAAAACACTCAGGCGGGCGAAAACACTCAGGCGGGCAACCAGGGCTCAGTGGGTGCAGGCAGGAGTAGCTCCCCCGCTGCGGACACAGATTATCCCGAATACTACTACAACAACGATATCTATGCCAGTGAATTCTATGTCTACGGTGATACTATTGCCGTTTTAGGTAAGATTTACGATTATAATTCCGGTTTCGGTTTTAAAACCTTTGTCAATATTTATGATATATCCGATAAATCCAAGGTAACGCTTAAAGAGCAGTTCCTGCAGGACGGTAGCTACCTCTCCTCAAGGCTAATAGGCGGTGACCTTTATATCCTGAGCAGCTGCGCCGTAAACCTCTATTGGGAATTGGATGATTCGGAGGAAGGCTATATACCATCCTCAGGTTATTCCGGTGATGTTAAAACCGTTCCCGCAAAGGATATCTGCATTGTCAGCGAGCCTGACGAAGCGAGCTACCTTATTGCAAGCGGGCTTGACCTGGATAACCTTAAAGCGGGCGCTGACACAAAATCCGTTCTGGGTGCGGGGCAAAATGCCTATTGCAATACCGAAAGCCTTTTCGTTGCCAGAACAAAGTACACCTATACCGGCAATTTGATTTCAGATGCGGTTGCCGAAATCTATTCCGCCTCATTTTATGACTATCTGACTGAAATCTACCGTTTCTCACTTGATGACGGAAAGATTGCCTTTGACTGCAAGGGCGTTGTTGACGGCACAGTGGACGACCAGTTTTCAATGGACGAATATGACGGTTATTTCAGAATTGCCACAACGGGAAGCGACAAAAAAGGCGTAACCTCAGGCGGGGTATATGTGCTTGATAATAAGCTCAAAACAGTCGGCAAAATCACGGGGCTTGCAAAGGGCGAAAGAATTTATGCGGTACGCTTTATCGGTGAAACGGCATATGTTGTCACCTTTGAGCAGACAGACCCGCTCTTTGTTATCGACCTTTCAATTCCGGAAAGCCCCACTCTCAAGGGTGAGCTTAAAATTACGGGTTTTTCGGAGTACCTTCACCCTGTGGGCGAAAATCTCCTGCTGGGAATCGGCAAAAACGGCGATATGAACGGAACAATCCCGGGCATAAAAATATCGCTCTTTGATGTATCCGACCCCAAAAAGCCGATTGAAGCAGATAAGCTGATAATCCGCTCCAATTCGATACAAAGGTAGATCAGTACAGAAGCATGGTCCTCCCACAAGGCAGTAATGGTCTACGCTAATGAAAACCTTTACGGTATTCCCGTTAACGACTATGATTACAGCCTGCCCTCAAGGGTTTTCTTCCTGACATTCCGTGTTGAAAATAACAAAATTGTGAGGGATTATTCATACAAGGTTGAAACAAGCAATCAGTATTTCCCCTACTACGAGCCCGCAAACTGCAGAGGGACCTATATTGACGATACGATTTATGTTGTTTCCCAATTCGCTGTCAAGGCCTACTCAATAAATGACGGCTCACTCCTCGGAGAAACGGAGCTTTAAATGCAGCAAGACAGCAGACGTGCCGAAAATGGCACGCCTGCTGTTTTTTATTGATTATTCTCTGTTACGGCCGCTTGACTTTCGACATCTTGCTTTCGTGCCTGAATTTCCGAAAGCATTTTATCGTAGGTTTCCTCGTCGATTTTCACTTTGTTTTTCATAACAAAATAAGCAATGGAAATGAGAACGATAGGCATAACAACCATGCAAACACGAAGCCAGAAGGTTATCTGTGGGGAGGCTCCTTCAAGAATATCGACTATTCTTAGCGCTTTGGTACTTTCGTCAATAAGATTCTGAGATGCTTGCCGCTCAATATCTGAAATACCGTTTGTTATTGTGGTCATGCCGATAATCGCATAAGCCGCAAAAATTATCATCTGCTGGAGCGCACTGCCCATCTTTGCCATAAAGGGGCGCAGGGAGAAAATGATTGCCTCATCGCGTGAGCCTGTTTTGAATTCGTTATATTCGATTGTATTCGTCAGGCAAATGGTTGTAACCATATAGAACAGCGACTGACCGAAGCCGACAATGAATGCCTCAAGGCAAAGTGCGGCAAGCTGAACGGGCATGGAAGCCCTGCCGGGCAAAAATGTGCCAAAAATAAAGAATAATACATAGCCTACTACCGTTGTGATTAGCGCAAGGTTTGACATTTTTTTGCGTGTCATTTTTGAGGCAAGCTTGGGATAGAGAATATTTATCGCAACTGTGGATAGTGCATAGAATGCCACAAACATTGTTACATACATACCCTTATAGCCGAAGGAAAGATACATATAATTCTGGCCGAAGGCGGTCAGAAGCGAGCTGCCTGTGTTATAAAGGAGCATGATAAGCGTAACCCACAAAAGCTGGTCATTCTTAAAAATAACCTTGAGCATTTTCTTTAGCCCGATTCGCTCCGGAGCCTCGAGCTTAATTTCTTTATTTTCCCGAACAAAGAGGAAAACAATAACTTGACTGAATGCAAAGGTTAAGGCAATGAAAATCGAAACGGCTCTGTAGCCGGATATTGAATTGCCACCCAGTGCAAGGTCTCCGCTTGTGAAAATCGGGATAAGGCCTGTTGCGGCAATTGCACCGATGCTTGCAAAAAGGTTTGCATAGGAGGTCAGCTTATCCCTGCGTTTGGGTTCGCTCGTCAGGGAGGGCAGCATTGACCAATATGCAATATCGTTCATGGTGAAGGTAATATCCCAAATAAAATAGAGAACGCCGAAAAGATAAACAAAATTCCAGCCTGTAGCCCTATTGGAGAACATTATAATAAGGACGCCTGCGTTGAGCAGGGAGCCAATCAAAATCCATGGCTTGAATTTGCCAACCCTGGTGTGCGTGTTTTCAATTATTCCCCCCATGATAGGGTCGTTAAATCCGTCCCATATACGAGCGATAGTCAGTATGACGCTCAGTGCGGCAAATTGTTCAACGGTTATTACACGGGTAAAGAGAACATAGGTAAGCAAAAAGGTTGAAAAAAGGGTGTATGACATATCCCTTCCCATGCCGGGGATAGTGTAAACCCATTTGTTGCGGTTAAAGATTCTTTCGTCGGATAGCTGTGGCAAGCAATCACCTTCTAAATTTTATTTGCCTAGTTCACTGAAATTGTAACATAAAAAAAATGTATATTCAACTTAATTTGTGTACTTTTAACAATCCAAATTTTAATAAATTCCATTCTACCCGCTGGAAAACTGAAACCTCTCCGATAATTCTATTGCTCTCAATATTAAATATCACAAGCAAACCGCAAACGAAAATCCTGCCTTTTTCACAGGCAGGATTTCTGCTCGATTATCCGACTGTTATGCTCCAGTCGTTTTTATATGTATCTCCTGCGGCAAGCTCAACAAGGTCGCCTTTTGTTTCAAAGCATTCCGTCATATCTTGCCTGCCGGGAAGGGATACCCACGGCTCAATGCAGACATAGGGAGCCTGCGAGAGGGGCTTGTGCCATATTCCCAAAAAGGGCATCTGAGGATAATCCACACGAACAAAGCGGCTGTCCTTATCAGATTTTAGGCTCACGGTTCTGCTCATATCGCACAAAACAATAGCGTCCCTGTCAAACAGGCTGTGTTTGAGCGGAATTCTTTTGCTCCCCTGCACAGCGAAAGGAGTTACACCGTCAACAACAAAGCAGGTATCCGAAAGGTTGACGGCATTGGGGCTGCACTCCTGCCCGAATTCGAGATAATAGTCCTCAAACCTCAGACCTTCGGCAAGCGGCACATTAAAGCCGGGGTGCCCGCCGTAGCCGAAATACATTATCTTGCTGCCCCGGTTGCAAACTTCAAAGGAGATATTAACCGTTGATTCGCTGATAGTATATGATATAAGCAGCTTCCATTCACGGGGATAAAGTGCCATGTTTTTTTCATTCGATGAAAGAGAAAGGCAAATGCCGGTTCCGCATTTTGATTCAAGCTCCATTTCTGAGTCACGCAGAAAGCCGTGAATGCCCAAGCTGTATTCTTTGCCGTCAATTGTGTATTTGCCGCCGAAAAGCCTGCCCACAAACGGGAAAAGCTGCGGAGTTCTTCCCGCCCAGAATCGGGGGTTTCCCTGCCAGACATATTCGATGCCTCCCGCTCCTTTAATCGACATTATTTCTCCGCCTTTGGAGGATATTGTGACCGTCAGCTTATTGTTTGAAATAACATAATCCATCAGTATCACTCTTTCCGTTTTCTTTGTGCAGTATAATAGTACAGTTAAATGGAGGATTTTGTCAATGGGGACAAATATTAATTCTGATTAATAAAACATATTTCGGCAAAATCAGACACGGTATTGAGAATTTACGGATAAAATGTTATACTATGGTGCAGTAAATTGTATGGGAATGAACTTATGAAAAGAATTTTATTTGTAATTCCTACTCTGGGCAACGGAGGTGCCGAAAAGAGCTTTCTCTCGGTTCTTGAAAACCTTGACTATTCAGAGTTTGAAGTCGATGTTCTTGCGTTGAGACCGACTGGCCTTATTTCGCAAATGCTTCCGCCGCAGGTGAATGTTCTGCCCCTCGAAAGAAGATATGTCAACTTCAAAAAGCCCTTGCCGGCTTCCATTCTCGCCTTTGCCAAGAGCTTGAGCTTTTGTGATGTTTTTAACAGAATAGCGTATTCATTTATCCTGAAAAAATATCGCATGAGCAATTATGCGGAGCAAAGGGCTTTCAGATATTTAAAGGGCTTTCTAAATAATGGTTTGCATTACGATGTTGCAATAAGCTATCTTGAAAAAACATCAAACTATTTTGTGTCCGAATGTGTTGATGCTGATACAAAAATCGGTTACATACACAGTGACTATGAAAAGCTCGGGCTTGACCCTGAGCTTGATATGAGGCTCATGAAAAACCTGGACTACCTTGTCACCGTCTCCGATATGTGCGCTGATATTCTCAAGGAGTCCCTTCCTGCTTTTGCCGGCAGAGTGAGAGTCATTGAAAACATCATTTCCAAAAAAACTATTCTTGAAAGGGCCGGGGAGTTCCTCCCGTATAATGATAGCTTTGACGGAATACGTATTGCCACAGTCGGGAGGCTTTCCTACGAAAAGGGGCCGGACATAGCCCTCGAAGCCTGCAGGCTGCTGGTTGAGGGCGGCTATAACATTAAATGGCACATGATTGGAGCCATTGATATGGAGGGCATTGTCGAATCGGCGGAAAAATACGGGCTTAAAGGCAGGTTTATATTTGAAAACCTGCAAAGCAACCCGTATTGCTATGTTTTCAACAGCGATATTTATGTTCAGTCCTCAAGGCGGGAGGGGAAAAGCATTGCTGTTGAGGAGGCAAAGGTTCTCGGAATCCCGGTTGTGCTCAGCAATTATTCCACAGCCCCCTGCCAGATAAATAACGGCATAACGGGCATTATTGCCGACGATATATCCGCCCAATCAGTAGCCGCTGCTATAAAAAATCTGATTGATGATAAGGCTCTTTACAACAATATTAAACAGGCTCTTAAAAAAGAAGCGGGGAACGAACACGAAATTAACAGGCTTGTTGACTTGATAAATTCCAAAGGGCAGCAATAAGCTTGCGGAAGGGAAAGCTTTTATGAAATATTATGCAGTTGTTATGGGTGATTGGCACTTTAATTCCCTGGGGCTTATCAGAAGCTTAGGTGAGCGGGGCGTTCCGGTTGTCTATCTTAATATGTCAGAGGGCGGTTACGGTGAACACAGCAGATATACGGTGAAAACCTACCACAGCTCCGATAGTATATATGAGGAGCTTTTGAAGGTTCTTGATGAAAACGAGGGAACGGCTGTTATTTTTCCGAGCTGTGACAAGGCAGCACTTTTGCTGGATGAAAAACACGGCGAGCTTCAGGGTAGGTGCATTGTTCCAAATCTCGGCGGCAATGCAAAAAAATATATGGATAAGCAAGCAATGTGCGCCATTGCCGAAAAATCAGGCTTTAATGTCCCTGCTTGTATCAAGGTGAATTTAAACGAGAAAACATATGAAGAAATAAAAGAATTCGGGTTTCCATGCATAATTAAGCCGCTTTTAAGTGTTGAGGGGATAAAGGCGGATATCTCAGTGTGCGGCAACTGCGACGAGCTTGAAAAGGCCATTGAAGTGTTTAATTCATCGGGTAATGCATATAAGCAGGTTCTGGTTCAGCGCTTTGTTCACGGCACTGAAAATCTAATGGTTGGATACTGCGGCTGCAAGGTTCGGAAAAAAAGGGTTCTCCTTTACGGTCAGCTCGAGAAAACAAGAGAATACCCCATTGACCGAGGCAGCACGAGCTATGCCGTTATAAAAAAAGACACCCCCTTTGTCGATATTGATGCATTGAATGCTTTTCTTGAACGGGTTGGTTTTGAAGGGCTTTTTGACATTGACATTAAAGTGGTTGACAATATCCCTTACTTTATTGAGATTAATTTCAGGAACGGTGCGATTTCATACGCTTTCACCGCAGCAGGGTTTAATATTCCATATACATGGTACTGTGAAATGACTTGTCAAAAGGTTGACCCGATTGAAATCAGAGAGCTGCTTTTAATGTGCGAGCGTGATGACCTCAACCATGTCAAGGATAAAAACATAAGCATTTTCAAATGGCTGCATGATATCCGGCGCACGGATGTATTCATGCTTCACAACCGTAATGACCCGCAGCCGTTTGTGCAGGCATACGGCAAGGCAGTTTCAAGGGTATTGGATATACTAAGAAAATAATAAACCGATTAGCGGCGGGTGAATACCTATATGTCCCTGTGCCTTCCCTTTC
>JAAZFZ010000157.1 GCA_012511485.1 Clostridiales bacterium
ATTGTCCGGTAGGGATGATAGTGTAAGGCCGGTGCCATTGAAAAAAGTATAATCCGCTATTGATGTATATCCCGAGGGAAGATAGGAAAGCGTCATATTTGAGCAATTGTAAAATGCGTAGGAGCCAATCGAGGTCAATGATTCGGGCAGGCGGTCTAGCCTGAGATTGGTGCAATCGTAAAAACAACTAATGGGTATTGATGTGAGAGCTTCAGGCAAACGGGTAATTGAAAGAGATGCACATCTATAAAATACACGGCTCCCTACTGTTGAAAGTGATTCCGGCAGTGATGAAAGGTCGAGCGCCGTGCAGTTTGCAAAAGCATTATCCCCAATAGATGTCAGCAAGGGCGGCATAACTATTTCAGCAAGATTAGAACACTCGGAAAATGAGTATTTGTCAATGCTTATAAGGCTTGCGGGCAGCGTCAAGGAGGTTATGCCCAAGTTGCCAAAAAAAGAGTAACAACCTATGCTTGTTATCGAATCAGCCAAGTTGTATTCCGTTACGTCAGGATATCTATAAAAGACATAATCACCTATTCCTGTAGTTCCCGGCGGAATATAAACCTGTGTTGCGGTGCGCTGGATGCATCTTGAAAAATGACTTTCGTCATTAATGAGCTCCTCTGCTTCAAGCACTTTTGGTACGAGCTGGCTAAGAGTATCGTTTTCGTCTGCGGAAATTCCTATATACACAAGGTTATCCCTGAGGGCGGTTTTCAACGACGATAGCCTGCTTACGATTTTAGTAAGATATTGGCTCATTTAATCACCTCCAATAATTTCGCTCAGGGCATCATCTAAATCGGAGAATATTTCTTCGAGCAGGCACTGAACAAAAGCAGTTGTTGCCGCCTTGTCGGAATTATCGGTTAATTCCGGAGTAGGAACATAAAGGGGGATATTCAGTGTGATTTCCTGGTCGGTTGATATAATAGCCTGCACAATAGTTGATTGAACCACACTTTTCAACTCACTGAGCATTGCATGAATGCTTGGCAGGATTTCAAATACATCCGATGAAACATACTCAGGGACGCCGGTTAACGAGGTTTCAAAGCCAATATTGAAAATGGCGGATTTTGAGATGTAGCTCGGTTTGCCGTTAGTTTGCTTATGCGCCTCAATCTGAATACTCAAGCTTCTTTGCGAGCAAAGCTCAAACGGAAGCGTGCAGTAGAGCTTGCCGTCACTCAAGTATGCATCAGGTGTATCGGGAACAGACGGGTCAAGTGCATAAATATTTTGGGTTGAACTTTTTTTGTTTGTTCCCGTCGGCAAAAATGAAATAACATGGTATTCGATATCCTGTGCCGCAAGCTCACCCGCAAGCTCAATAACAAGCTGCGCACAAGCGTGTTCTTCAACATAAAGCTTGTTCTGCGATAATGAATCGATGCTCCCGTCCGGGTTAAGGACAACATTTATAGATTTCAATTTTCATCCCTCCTTTTCTAGCCGCAAAGATAGGCTGCCTTATCCGCATCCTCGTGGCAGTTATAGTAGTTTTTAAGGTGATAAGCAGTGTCAATTAGCTCGTTTCTCTGGTCATAGAGAATTTTCAGAAGTCTTGAAATTCTGATTTCCTCCTCGCGCGATGCATTAAGGCGGGCTTGCCGGAGCTTTTCACGGTATTTTGCAATCAGTTCATCCTGCATTTTGACACCCTCGAAATATTCTTCGGAGAGCTCGGAAAGTGATTTGCACATATTTAACCTCCTATCAATATATCGTCCGTTGTTGTCTGAAAAAATGCCGCAAGCTTAATTACCTCGGGCAGTGAAGGGAGAGTGCCTTTTTCAATCTCCTCAAGTCTTTTATTATCAATTCCTACAGCCGCACTGAGTGAATCTATGCTGATGTTCTCAATTTTGCGCAAACGCCTGAGCCTGCCGGCGATACTTTCAGGCTTTGATTTTTCGGCAGCTGCAACCGCCAAAGCCTGACGCACCGCAATTGGCAGAAACACAACCTTCTTTAAGTCATACTGATATTTAACAACATGGCGCAGTATAGCCTGCATTTTACTGTTTGCACGCTGCAGCGTTCTGCATACGGTAGCTCGGTTTATGCCCATTTCAGCCGCAATTGAAGTAAGGTTCTTTTTATTAAACCAGTATTTCTCTACAACAGCCCTCTCCGTTTGCGTCAGGTCTTCCTCAATTACATCGCGCACCAGAACCGATAGGTCAACAACCCTTCGCCTGACTGTATCCTCAGATAACTCGGCTACATTTGCTCGCTCCCATTCAAGGTATGCCTGACGGTCTAAGGCAATATCAAAAGCGTCCTGAAGGTTTTGTCCGCCTTTTTTGATAATCAATAATTTCACCTCCAACATTTTTCAATAGCCACACTATTATAATAGCAAACAAATGTTCTACTGTCAATAGAATTTTTCATAGTTCTTAAAAAATGTTGACAAAACAAATAGTATTACTAATAATTATAGAGAGGGAGTGAGAAAATGAATGTTATTAGAGATTTAAGAAGGCGAAGGGGCATAACTCAGGCAGAGCTCGGAAGGATATGCAA
>JAAZFZ010000158.1 GCA_012511485.1 Clostridiales bacterium
AATATACACTGCTCCATTCCGTCGGACTGCCCGCACAGGGAGGGGCGCGGCTACACGGGGGACGGTCAGCTTGCCTGCGATGCGGCAATGCTTGTTCTGGACGGGGAGCAATTCTATAAAAAATGGCTTGCGGATATCAGCGATTGTCAGGATATAAAGACAGGTCATGTTCAGTATACTGCTCCATATGTCAATTCGGGCGGAGGCCCCGGCGGCTGGGGCTGCGCAATAGTTCATGTGCCCTATGTTTATTATAAAAACTACGGAGATATAGGCGTGCTACGGGAGTTCTTTCCAAAAATGCTCAGGTATTTTGAATACCTTGAAGCGCACAGCGAAAACGACCTTGTTGTCAGCGACGAGCCCTGGTCATGGTGCTTGGGAGACTGGTGTACGCCCGAAAAAATGGCTATTCCTGAGCCGTTCGTAAATAATTATTTTTATATTAAATCCTTGAATGAGGCAGCGGAAATTGCAAAAATTATAGGCAGGGAGGATGCCATACCCGAGCTTCGCAAAACTGCCGAAAGAAAAATCAAGGCGATAACCGAAAAATATTTTAACCCCGAAAGCGGCAATTTTGCGGGCAATATTCAGGGAGCAAATGCCTTTGCGGTTGATTTGGGGCTTGGAAATGAAAAAACCTTTGAAGGTATTGTCAAAAAATACAGCGAATCAAAAATGTATGATACGGGCATTTTCGGCACAGATATTGTTACAAGGGTGCTTTTTGAGAAGGGATATGCGCAAATGGCGTTTGACCTTTTGACTTCAAAGGAAAAGGTTTCGTTCAATTCCATAATTGAGCAGGGAGCAACCACCTTTTGGGAGTATTGGGACGGCAGACATTCACACAGCCACCCAATGTTCGGCGCAGTTGTAAGATACCTTTTCACCGAGCTTTTGGGAATCAAGCAGGCTCAGGGTTCGACCAAATTCGATAATATTATTATTTCTCCGGCAAAAATAATTGGACTGGATAATATTAGCGGTCATATAACAACAAAAAACGGCAAAATATTTGCGGAAATTAACAGGCAGGGCAAGGAGACTGAAATAAAAATTGAAGTCCCCTTAAATGCTAAGGCAAGGCTCTGCTATGAAGAAAGGGAAATCCCGTTAAAGTCGGGGAAAAATACATTTAAATTCGGAGCGTAATAAATGGATGATATACTGGAGCTCCTGGTTGAGCAGGAGCGGCGTCCCAAAAAAAGATACTATGAGAATTTTCAGGAGCCGGAGCGGGTTGTGATTGCGGATGTCGACACGGGCGAGCATGATGTCGAATCCTCCCTTGACGAGCTGGAGGAGCTTGCGCTGACAGCGGGGGCACAGGTTATTGCAAAGGTCATTCAAAGAAGAGAAAAGCCCGACAGTGCCACCTATCTCGGCATGGGGAGGCTCAGGGAGCTCAAGCTTTTCTGTGAGGACAATGATATTGATTTGCTCATTTTTGACAGCGAGCTTTCTCCCTCGCAGCTTCGCAATATTGAGCAAATAACCGATGTGCGTGTCATTGACAGAACAACGCTGATTCTCGATATCTTTGCGGCAAGGGCAAAAAGCGGTGAGGGCAAGCTTCAGGTTGAGCTGGCTCAGCTCAAGTATTCACTGCCCCGTCTGACGGGCAAGGGTACACAGCTTTCACGCCTGGGCGGCGGCATAGGCACAAGAGGACCGGGCGAATCAAAGCTTGAGAGTGACCGCCGCCATATCAGAAGAAGAATAAATTCCCTTGAGGAGGAACTCAGGGCGCTCAAAGGCCGCCGCAAGCTTCTAAGGGAGCGCAGGATAAAGCAGGGTGTTGAAACTGTTGCAATAGTCGGCTATACGAATGCGGGCAAGTCAACCTTAATGAATGCACTGACAAGTGCGGGCGTGCTGGTTGAAGATAAGCTTTTTGCAACCCTTGACCCGACATCTAGGGCATTGACCTTGCCCGACGGCAGAAGCGTCATGCTCATAGATACGGTAGGGCTTATCAGAAGGCTGCCTCATCACCTTGTTGAGGCATTCAAATCAACTCTTGAGGAGGCGGCATCCGCAGATGTGTTGCTCAATGTCTGCGATGCTTCAAGTGAGGAATGTGCCGAGCACCTTGAGGTAACAAGCAAGCTGCTCACAGAGCTGGGTTGTCAGAACAAGCCTGTTATTTCGGTTTTGAACAAATGCGACCTTGCGCAGGATATTTTAGGGTTGCCCACAATTGGGAAAAGTGTAATGATATCCGCACTTGAGGGAGAGGGGCTTGACAGGCTGCTCGAAACAATCGCAAGAGAGCTGCCGCCCACAAGAAGAAGGGTCGAGCTTCTCATTCCCTATGACAAGGGCTCGGATGCTGCAGCACTCAGGCGTGACGGTGTTGTCCTTCAGGAGGAATACAGAGAAAACGGGCTTTATATGGAGGCCATATGTGATGTCCGGCTGCTCGAAACGATGAAGGAATATATTTTGTAGAGAATACACAGGCGGCGGGAGAGTGCATAATCTCCCGCCGCGTTTTTTCTTTTCATTTACTTTTTATCCTCCTCGACCACATTATTCAATTCTGTACGAAAATTATCTTTATACACAATTTTAAATTAGTGTGTGAAAAGCTATTGATAATTTTCATCACCAATGGGATTCACTTATAATCCCCTTATTTATTCCCACAAATCTCCCCTTGACCTCAGAGAACATTCGTTCTATAATAAGAACAAATGTTCTACGGAAGTGAGAAGCGTGGATAACAGAGTTATTCTCCACTGTGATTTGAATAATTTTTTTGCCTCTGTCGAGTGCCTTTTCAGAAAGGATTTGGCAGGGCTTCCTGTTGCCGTGTGCGGCAGTGTCGAAAACCGCCATGGCATTGTCCTTGCGAAAAATGAGATTGCGAAAGGCTTCGGAGTCAAAACCGCCCAAGCAATCTGGCAGGCTCAGCTCAAATGCCCTAAGCTTGTCATCATTCCGCCGCATTATGACAAATATCTTGAGTTTTCGAGGCGGGCAAGGGAGATTTACGAGAGATACACCGATATGATTGAGCCGTTTGGCATAGATGAATGCTGGCTTGATGTCACTGGCAGCCAAACTCTTTTCGGTAGCGGCGAAAAAATGGCAAACGAAATACGAACGGCGGTTAAAAAGGAGCTTGGGGTAACTATTTCGGCGGGCGTGAGCTTCAACAAGGTTTTTGCAAAGCTAGGCAGCGACATGAAAAAGCCCGATGCCGTCACCGTGCTGAGCAAGGAAAACTTTAAAGAAAAAGCATGGCCTCTCAAGGCAAACGAAATTCTCGGCGTAGGGCGCAGCACCGAAAAATCGTTGCGGGGTCTGGGCATTTTCACAATAGGCGACCTTGCGAGAACGCCCGAAAATGTCCTTTCTGCAGCTCTGGGCAAGCACGGGCGGGTACTTTGGAAATATGCAAACGGGCTTGACAACTCCCGTGTTATAAGGGATTGTGAGCAGCCGCCGGCAAAAACCATAGGTAGGAGCATGACCTGCAAGAGGGACCTTGAAAATAATGCCGATGTTAAAAGGGTATTTTTTGCCCTTGCGGAGAGTGTTACCCACTCCCTGCGTGAAAACAAGGCCATGGCGGGTACGGTTCAGATTACAATCCGTGACTCCCTGCTCAATATTCAGGAGCATCAGCAAAGGCTCACCATGCCCACAAGGCTGACAACAATTCTGACATATACGGGCATGGAGATTTTCACCCGCCACTGGGACTGGAGGCGGCCTGTCCGATCGGTTGGCATCAGGGCTTGCGAGCTGGTCAGCGAGGGTGAAAACTACCAGCTGACCTTTGACCATGATTACGAAAAGCTCGAGCAGCTTGAGAGGCTCGAAAAAAGCATTGACACAATCAGGGGCAGGTACGGGGACGATGCCCTTGTCAGAGCTATACTGATTTAACAAAATCAATTATTTGTTTTTTAGCCAAATAAACAC
>JAAZFZ010000159.1 GCA_012511485.1 Clostridiales bacterium
ATAGAGCAGGGTATGGGAATTGTGAAAATGCTCGATGATTTGCAAAAGGGTGAGAAAACCGATGATTGATTTATCCGAAGTGGTCAGGCTCTTGCTTGAAAAGAAAAAGATTCTTATACTGGCACATTCTCATCCCGACGGAGACACTCTCGGCTCAGCCTTTGCCTTGAGCAGAGCATTGAGGGCCAAGGGTAAACAGACTGATGTGCTTTGCGGCGATGAAATTACCAAAAATTATGAGTTTATGAGTATGGGGATGGAGAAACAAAGCTTCGTGCCTGAATTCGTTGTTGCTGTCGATGTAGCCGATGAAAAACTGCTCGGCGGCGAGCTTGAAAAAAAGTATTCACAGAAAATTGACCTTTGCATTGACCATCACGGCTCAAATACGGGCTTTGCGGCAATTTCATATATAGATTCTGATTCTGCCGCAACTGCCGAAATTATTTTTGATATAATAAATATAATGGGCATTGAGCTCGATAAATATATGGCGGACTGTATCTATACGGGGATTTCAACGGATACGGGCTGCTTCAGGTATTCCAACACCTCATCCCGCACACATAGGATTGCCGCCGAGGTCATTGACGCAGGGGCGAATACCTCCGCTATCGACAGGGAGTTTTTTGAAACCAAAACAAAAACCTATGCCGCTTTGGAGAAAATGGCGCTCGATACCCTTAAAATGTATTTTGATGAAAAATGCGCCATTATGACGGTGACTAGGGAGATGTTTTCTAAAAGCGGCTCAAATGCGGCGGAATGTGATAAAATTGCCGCACTTCCCCGCCAAATTGAGGGTGTGCTTGTGGGCGCAACAATCCGTGAGCAGGAGGGCGGGAGCGTCAAAATTTCTGTTCGTACTCATCCCCCCGTTGACGCTGCGGCTCTTTGCAGCAGGATGGGCGGCGGCGGGCATATTAGGGCGGCAGGCTGTAAAATAGAGGCGGGCATAGAAAAGGCGACTGAAATTCTACTTTCAAACATAAAAGAAGCTCTGAGCGAATATGACGAGGGAAAAAAATGACAGGCATTATTCTTCTTGACAAACCCAAGGGGATAACCTCATTTTTGGCGCTGGCAAAGGTTCGGCGGATAGTCAGCGAAAAAAAGGCAGGTCACACAGGCACGCTTGACCCGATGGCAACGGGAGTTTTGCCTGTTTTGCTAGGTGGTGCAACAAGGTTTTGCGAGTTGCTTCCGTCCCATGAAAAGACCTACAGGGCAGCATTCTCTCTTGGGATTAAAACCGATACCCTTGATATAAAGGGCAAGGTTTTAAAAACCCGCAGGGTTAATGCCAAAGCAGTGGATGTTATTCAAGCCCTTAAAGCCTTTGAGGGCGAAATCGAGCAGACGCCCCCGATGTTTTCCGCAGTTATGAAGGACGGTGTCAGGCTTTATGAGCTTGCACGCAGGGGTATTGAAATCGAAAGGGAGAAAAGAAAGGCTGTCATTTTTTCGATTGAGCTTTTTCGTTTCAATGAAGAAAGGGCAGAGTATGAAATTAATGTCAGATGCTCTGCGGGGACATATATACGCTCACTTGTTGACGATTTGGGGGAAAAGCTGGGCTGTGGAGCGGTGCTTACAGAGCTTGAGAGAACTCAAGCCAACGGCTTTGGAATAGAGCAGTGCATAAGCCTTGAGGAGCTTGAAAAGACAGCCGCCCAAGGTAATATTCAAAGCATTCTTATCCCGGTTGAAAAGGCTCTGAGTGCTTATCCGAGCGTCAGCGTAACGCAGGCACAGGCCGTCAGATTCAAAAACGGCGGTGAGCTTGATTTAAAACGCCTTGACATAAACAGTTTAAATGGCTTTTACAATGTGTTTTCGCCTGAAGGTCAGTTTCTTGGCTTAGGCGAAAGGAGAGAGGGCAGCGAAAGCTTCACTGTTAAAAGGGTTTTTGTACCCAGATAAATAAAAAAAAACACGGGCTGTATCACTCTAATTTGAGTTGATACAGCCCTTTTTATTTGACAACAAATATTCTAAATCGGTTAACAGCGATTATATGTTAACGGGCGGGTAACAGCATATTTTCCTTCTTATCTTAGAAAATCCTCAACCGTTTTCTCACCGTAAAAGCTCTTCCAGTCCCTTGTAAACATATCGACAGCCGCATCGGTTAGCGGGTGGCAAATAAGTCGCTCAAACAGCTCCGGGTTAACCGTTACCGAATGCCCTCCTGCAAGTGCAACCTTATGAACCTGCTCGCAGGATTTAAAGCTAGCGGCAAGCACCTTCGCATCAAGGTTATGGATTTTGAAAATCTGAACAATATCGGCAACAACCCGAACACCGTCCCCGACAATGTTGTCA
>JAAZFZ010000160.1 GCA_012511485.1 Clostridiales bacterium
GCCGTTTCCTTTGACCTTGAGGCAACGGCACAAAGCCTTGCCCCCTCAACATTCTTTATAGCATTTGCAAATCTGTGCGCTATCGTGCCCGTGCCGACTATACCCCACCTGATTTTTTTCATATGTAAACCTCCGCCTATTCTTTGATGCAATATTACCACATTAAGAATAATTTGGCAAATTTTATCTTTCTGAATTCCGCTTTCTGTTGTTGCCAACGGCAATAATAAAATAATGATTAATGCGACATACAGGATTTTGTAGGTTTGTCAATGATATGTTACACCGAAGTGTAAAAAATTAAGCAGAGTATCTTTCGGAGATTTCCATTTTAAGGGACGCATCGGAAAAGCATTGTAATTTCTGCTGTGAACAGTCAGTTGCTTTTTGAAATCTTCAAACGAGAAGAATTTGTGTGTAGCATAAAAGTATTCGTTATCCTTGCGATGCGAGCGTTCGACCTTACCGTTATGCCGCGGTGTAAAAGGACGAATTAGCTTATGGGTTATGCCACATTGTTTGAGGCGCGCCTCAAACAATGTGGGGCGGCCGCTGCCGAAACGGTTCGTAAATTCGAAGCCGTTATCCGTCTGAACACATTCTACGGGAAAAGGAAAAGCCTTAAGCAAGTGATCCAAAAACAGTACGGAGGAATGTGTGCTGGCCTCCTCAAAAGCTTCCAGATATCGGAATCTTGAGAACTCGTCTATGGCGGTATACTGGTACAGTTTTTCACCTTGAAGTCCCCCGACAAGGCAAGAAGCCGGAACATGTTTTACATCAATTTGCACTCTCTGCCCCGGATAATACATGGTTTCATAAGGTTTTGGGATATGCTTCGGGTTTGGCAGTTTTACGGCCATTTGCTTCTGCCTTATCAAAACTCTGTAAAGCCCTGTTATGGATCGAGTATAGCCTCTTTGCATCAACTTAACCCAAAACACTACCAGTCCTGCATTCGGGTTACGTCTTCTCATATCGGAAATTAGCTTTAACTCCTCAGGGGTGTGTTGATTGGGATGGCTTTGCGGTCTGTGGGATCTGTCGCTCAGCGACTGTAATGTACCATCATACCGTTTTCGCCAACGGTAAATGTATTGACGATTTGTTTTGTACTTTATGGCTGCTTTTGTTACCCCGTTCTTCTCGGCAAAGTTCAACAATGATTGACGATAGCGCATGTCCTGTGTTATCTTGTTCATAGCGAATGAGATGATCTCCTTTCATGGTTTTTGTATCGTAACAAAACTGTATCACAAGATCGTCCCATTCGCTATTCTTTTTTATCTCTTTCTGTAACACATCAATTGTAAACCTACACTTTAACAAAAAAAAGGTATTGCCCAAAGACAATACCTTTTAAATCATTGTTTTAATTAGCCGTTGATTGCAATAACAACGCCTGAACCAACTGTACGTCCGCCTTCACGAATAGCAAACCGCAGTCCTTCTTCAATAGCAATAGGAGTAATGAGGTCAACATCCATTTCAATATTGTCACCAGGCATACACATTTCAACACCTTCAGGAAGTGTAATAA
>JAAZFZ010000161.1 GCA_012511485.1 Clostridiales bacterium
AAACACAGTAGAGGAAATCGGAGTCGAGAAATATGCAAAATTTTGCGTTGACAATGATATGAGGGATATAATATTTGTTGGTCTTGAGAATGAGGAGATTAAAAACGAGCTTATTAAAAGGGGGCTTAAAGTATCATGCTATATTCAGTCAATGATGCTCCCCGAGGAGATTGAATCCGCAAAGGCATCCAATGGCTTTGTATATATGCAGGCAAAGGCTGCGCCGGAAAAAATCAACCCCGCATTCCCCACACTTGCCGACTGCATAAGGCATCTCAGAGAGCAGGGGATAGACAGGACGATATATTGCGGCGTCGGTGTTTCCAGCCCAGAGGATTTTAAAATGGTCAAGCAAGCAAAGGGTGACGGTGCGTTTGTCGGCAGCACAATCCTAAAGCTATACGACAACCCTGAAAAGATGGTTGAAACAATCAAAGCCTTTAAGGCAGCGGATAAAGATTAAGCAAAGGCATTTGAACAAACAATAAAACTGACATCGGATTTTTCCAATGTCAGTTTTGCTATGTGTTTATTACTGCTTTTGTGGCTTGGTTGTGCGGTGCAATGCTTTTATTACAATCTTATGCTGTCAATAATTACATCTGAAAAGACACTTAGCGGCAAATCACTGTCCGAATCAAGCCACATCTGTATTATTCCGATAAGCCCGGAGGAATAGAATTCAAGCTTATATTCTGTTGAATACTCTGATGACGGAGTTTTCTGAATAAACCTCCGCAACGTTGATTTAATGCGTTTTTTTAGCTTTTCGGCAAAAAAAGCATCACCGTTTATGCCAAATAATATCCGCAGGCGCTCCTTGTTCTCAAAGAAGTTCTTAAAGCAGGTTTCGGTCTGTACCCTCATGTCGTCATTGCCCAGCACAAGTGAAAAACACAGGTCGGCAGTGTCCAGCATGTCGTTTTCAACATCCTCCAGCAAGTCAAAAATATCATGATAATAGTTATAAAAGGTGCCCCTGTTGTAACCTGCCGTATGCACAATTTCTCTTACTGAGATTCTTTCTATCTTTTTTCTTCCATAGATTGACCAAAAGGCGTCCTTGAGATTTTTTCTGGTTATTTCTGTTGCTTCTGAACGCTTTTCCGTATTCAAAAAACCGCCTCCTTGTTGAAAATATTATAGCATAGATTAAATTCTTGTCTATAATTTTTTGAACACTCAAAAGCTGATTGTGGATTGATGCGTGCAAAAAAACAACCTATAATTTAGTTAAAGAATTAGGAAGATGTGAGGAAAATGAGGCAGCTTTCCATGAAGCAGCAGTGCCGTAGGCAATTCATGCTTGGCAACAAAAGAAATTTTAACCTCACCTTGCTGTCGGTTTTCATTAATTCGGCGGTAGGCGTCAGCATTGCATTTATTATGCAGAATGTTACGGAGGCAATGGAACTTCAGGATTTCAAAAGAATCAGAACAGCGATAATACTGTCTGTTTCAACTGCAGGCGCCGCCTTACTCATGGCCATTCTTCAAAAGACT
The DNA here is from genome assembly GCA_012511485.1 of Clostridiales bacterium. GTDB lineage: Bacteria > Bacillota > Clostridia > Oscillospirales > Acutalibacteraceae > JAAZFZ01. The sequence continues at coordinate 1,504 of JAAZFZ010000161.1, forward strand.
TTCCGTAACCGTTATATGAAAAAGGGCCTTTCTCAATTCAAAAAATTTATTTTTGAAAAGCTGCTTGAAAAGTCAATCGGCGGCTTTGGAGATACTTCATCCGGCAAGTTTATTTCAGCCTTTTCAAATGACCTCGCCTCAATTGAATCAAACTATCTATCAGGTAATATTAACATTGTTACGCAGGTAGTAACATTTATCGGCGGAGTAGTCGCTATGACTTTTATTAACTGGCGACTGATGCTTTGTGTTATGGCAACAACGACTTTTCCTTGCATTGTTGCGCTTAAGTACGGCAATAAAATCACGCAAAAGGAAAAACAGACTTCGGCAAAAAATGCAGGCTTTGTCGACCAGGTTAAGGACCTTCTCAACGGCTTCATTGTAATAAAACGCTTTAAGGCAGAAAAGGAGGTGTTGAGCATTTTTGACAGACAGAACTCCGAGCTTGAAGAGGTTAAAAGGAAACGCCGTGAAACAGGGGATATGGTGTCCATACTCAGCGAATCATCATACATGATAGTTACGATTGTTCTTGTAAGCATCGGCACCTTGTTTGTTTTCAAGGATATGATGACTATTGGCGGAGTTCTGGCATTTGTGCAGCTCTCAAATTATGTTCTTAACCCAATCCACAAAATAGTACCTCTTTACAGCAATCGAAAAGCCGCAATTTCTCTTATAGATAAGCTTGCGGTAACCATTGAGACAGACGACTATTGCAATAATAAAATAGATATCGACAGGTTTGATTGTGTTATTTCATACAAAAATGTATCCTTTGCGTATGAAGAAGAAAAGACGGTACTCAAAAACATCAACATTGATTTTGAGAAGGGGAAGAGCTACGCCATAGTCGGCGGCAGCGGTGGCGGGAAATCAACTCTGCTGCGCCTGCTTCTTGGGCACTTTAACAATTATACAGGAGAAATACTCATCGACGGCAAAGAATTAAGAGATATTTCTTTGGGCAGCCTTTATGATGTGGTTTCGGTTATTCAGCAGAATGTATTTCTGTTTGCAAGCAGCCTGAAGGATAATATAACAATGTTCAAGAATTTCCCTGTCGATAAATATGAAAATGCCGTCCGCCTTGCGGGACTCACCAATCTCCTAAAGGAAAAGGGAAACGAGTATAACTGCGGCGAGGGCGGATGCAACCTTTCCGGCGGTGAAAAGCAGCGTGTTTCCATTGCAAGGTGCCTTATCCGTGAAACTCCCGTTTTGCTTATGGATGAAGCTACCGCCGCGCTTGATAATGAAACAGCTCTCTCTGTGAGCAATGCAATCCTTGACATTGACGGGCTGACAAGGATTATTGTTACACATAAGCTTGAAGAATGTATTATGAAAAAGTATGACGAGATTATTGTAGTAAATAACGGCACAATTGTCGAAAGAGGCGTTTTCTCTGATTTAATGAGCAAAAAGG
>JAAZFZ010000162.1 GCA_012511485.1 Clostridiales bacterium
AAACTCCCTGCCTATACTGCCTTTATGAAAATGCGGTTGAGAGCCCAAGCAAAAACACATTGAGCGCCGCTGCGGGCGTTGTCGGCTCCTTTGCCGCACTGACTGCAATAATGTTCCTTGCAAATTCAGAGTATGAGGATATCGGGAAGCTTTTTCTTATTGATATGCATAAAAACGAAATCACAAAACTGTCCGTAAAAAAACGAGGCAGCTGTAAAATCTGCAATAAATAATAATGGGGGAAAAACATGGCTCAAAAACTGTTAGGCTATGCAGGAAGGGTTATCAGAATAAATCTCACTGACAAAAGCTATGAGGATTTCCCGTGGACCGACAGGGACAGGGAGAGAACCTTAGGCGGAAAAATCATGGCAGCAGATATTCTTTATCACCATATAAAGCCCGGAATGAAGGCGTTTGACGAGGATAACTGGCTAGTAGTTACAACCGGCCCCCTCACAGGCTGCGGCTGCCCGAATACCTCGAGGTTCAATATATCGACAATATCCCCCTTGACGGGCATTGTCACCTCCTCAAACTGCGGCGGTAATTTCGGGCTTTCGCTCAAAAAGGCGGGGTTTGACGCAGTTATTATTACAGGCAGGGCAGAGGTACCCACTCATGTTGAAATAACCGAAAATGAGGTGCTGTTCCATGACGCTTCCGAGCTATGGGGTCTCAGGGTTTCGGAGGTTCAAAAGAAGCTCCCGCCCAGAAACGGCAAAATGGTCATAGGACCCGCAGGCGAAAACAAGGTTCTCTACGCAAGTGTTTTCAGCGGTGAGAGGACAGCCGATAGGGGAGGCCTCGGCGCTGTTTTCGGCGACAAGAGCTTGAAAGCAGTTTCGGCAAGGGGCACAAAAACTGCCGAGGTTTTCAATAAAGAAAAGCTCAAGGAAATAAACAAAAAATGGGTTAAAACTCTGATGAATCATCCGCTAACGGGCAGTCAGCTGCCCAAGCTCGGTACAGCAGGGCTGGTGTCCCCTATGCAGGCTCACCATATTCTTGCGACAAAGAACTTCAGCTCCGGCCGTTTTGACGGCTTTGAAAGTGTCTCGGGCGAGGAGCTTGCAGAAAAGCATCTTGTCAAAAATGCCGCATGCACATCCTGCGTTATTCGCTGCACAAGAATGGTCAAGGTAGATGATAAAATTGTAAAAGGACCTGAGCTTGAAACTCTGGGGCTTTTAGGACCGAATATCCTAAATGACGATATTGAGCTAATAATTAAATGGAATTATGAGCTTGACGAGCTCGGTATGGACACTATTTCAACTGCTGGCTGCATTGCCTTTGCAATGGAGCTGAGCGAAAAAGGGATGTGGGACAGCGGAATTGAATTCGGCAGGTACAATAATCTTTCGCAGGTGTTTGACGATATCGCCCACCGCAGGGGAATCGGCGAAATATTAGCGGAAGGGACAAAGAGAATAGCAGAAAAATTCGGCGGCAGTGAATTTGCAATACACTCAAAGGGCATGGAGCTTTCCGCCTATGAGCCGAGAGGGGCAGTTGGTCAGGGCTTAGGCTATGCAACCTCAAATAGAGGCGGCTGTCACCTGAATGCAGGTTATCTTGTTGTTGTCGAGGGGCTTGGGCTTGATGTCGATGCACTTACGACTCACGGCAAGGCGGCTCTTGCTGTTTTGTTCCAGAACCTTATGGAGGCAATATCCGCAGCAGGCTCCTGCCTGTTCACAAGCTATGCGGTGTTCCCGAGCTTTTTGGTTGATAAGCCGAACAGCCTGCTGACGAAAACAATACTTGCCATGTTCCCGTTTTTCGGGCCTGTGGTGAATATCCTTAACCGTCACCCGGGCATAGCGTCAATAAATGTCCCCCTGCTGCATCATACCTATGCCATCAATGCCGCAACGGGCATGAAAATTAATTTTGCCTCCATGCTTAAATGGGGCAGGTACGGCTTCAACACCGAGCGTGTTTCAAACATCATCCTAGGTCAAAGAG
>JAAZFZ010000163.1 GCA_012511485.1 Clostridiales bacterium
ATCATACCTAAACCGTCTGACACTTGTTGAGGGCAGATATCCTCAGAAAATAAATGAGTGCGTTGTGGACGGGTGCGACACCGCAGTACCCAAGGACCTTGCCGTGGGCAAAAAAATAACCCTGGAAGGTGACGGCTACAATATTAACTCAACACTTTCGGTAACCGAGTTTAAAATTGTCGGTATTGTTGAAACCCCAATCTTCATCTCATTTGAGAGAGGCGCAACAACAGTCGGCAGCGGCAAGCTCGGCGGGTTTATGTTTATCTCCGAAGGCGCCTTCTGCAATGATTTTTATTCCAGTATCTTTGTCAGAGCGAAGGGCACTGAAGAATACCCGACATACTCAAAAAAATATGACGAGTTTATTACTCCATTAATTGAAAGAATACAGGCAGTATCATCCGGCTGCATCGCCTGGCGCACCCAAGAGCTGCGGGATACCTTGCCCCCGATAATTGAGAGTGGCGCCGCAGAACTGGAAACTAAAAAGCAGGAGGCCGAAGAAAAGCTCGCTCAGGCACTTGAGCAGGTTGAAAAGGTTAAGTATTATGCTAAAAACGGAGAGGCTGAGCTTGAGGAAAAGCGCAGCCAAGCAGATGCTCAGCTCAGCATTGCTCAGGCAGAATATGACGAGGGCGAAGCAATGTATTACGACGGTGTAGAGGAATATAACAAGAACTTTGAGGAGTACATAGAGGCTCTTGCTCAGGCTAACGAGAACCCGAAAGCAAGGGAGCAGTATTATGCCGCAGTCAAGGCATTACACTCCGCAGAGCTCAGGCTTACAACCGCAAAAGAGGGCATTGAGTTTTTAGAGAGTTCAATCAAGGCGATTGAAAGAGCCATAAAAACGCAGGACGGCCAGAAGCTTTATGATGAAATTGTCAAGGCACTCATTGAAAGCGGTGTGATAAGCTCTGAGGAGGCAATGAGCAGGGAGGAGCTTTCCGAAAGGCTCATTGAGCTAAAGGAAAAGCTCATTTTAAGCAAAGATGAATACCAAAAGGGCATGGCTGAGTATATCAAAAATAAGGCAGCTGTAGATGAGGCATCAGTGCTTATTGATCAGCTTGATAAGCTCGATGCCGCAGGCGAAGAGCTTGAAAAGGTGAGAGCCCAGCTTGAAGAGGCAAAGGAAGAGCTTGACAGTTCAAAGGAAAAGCTTGATGTTGCCAAAATGAAGTTTGAGTATGAAATAAAACAGGCAGAGTCAGACCTGGCAAAGGCAAAGGAAAACTATTCAACCATAGACGAGCAGTATCAGCAGAAGGTCAGAGAAACAAACAACGCCTTTAAGGATGCTCAGTTTGACCTTGACTCCGCAAAATCCCTGATGAATTCGCTTTATGATGCAAAGTGGTATGTGACGGGCAGGAGCGAGCTGCAGGGCTATGAAAGCTATAACCAAACCGCTCAGAATATGCAGGCATTTGCAAAGGTGTTCCCTCTGTTCTTCTTTTTGCTTGCCGCCCTTATTTGCCTGACGACAATGACTAGGATGGTTGAGGAGGAGAGGATACAGCTAGGCACGCTCAAGGCTCTCGGCTATACAACACAGGCAATTGTCGCAAAATATATCATATATGCTTCTCTTGCCACATTCATAGGCTGCATAATAGGTCTTAGCTTCGGCTTTACCCTGCTACCGACGGCTATATATAATTCTTACGGTATGCTGTTCAATCTGCCGCCGCTTAGCTGCAAATTCTATTTCGGATATGCCCTTGCAGGGCTGCTGGGTTCGCTCTTATCAACTGTTACGGCTTCACTCTATGCCTGCAAAAACGAGCTTGCTACCTGCCCCGCTCAGCTCATGCGCCCCAAAGCACCCAAATCCGGCAAGCGTGTGGCTCTTGAAAAAATCAACATCATATGGGGACGCCTCAACTTCACCTCAAAGGTGACAGTCAGGAACCTTTTCAGAAACAAGAAACGCTTTTTTATGACTGTTTTCGGCATTGCCGGCTGTACAGGGCTTCTTTTGACAGGTTTCGGGCTTGGAGGCTCAATTGGTGCAATTCTGCCCGGGCAGTACGGTGAGAACGGAGTTGCACAGTACGATTTGCAGATAGCCCTTAGCGAAAATCTCAGCTCCTCGGGTGATGTGAGTCAGACGCTTTCTTTCATTGAATCGGATACAAGGCTTGATGCCTCAACCCTTACATATTTCCGAACACTTTTTGCCACTTCCCGAAATACAGATGAGCTGTTTGAAGCCAACCTTGTTGTACCCGAAAACGGCGAAACGCTCTCACAGCTCATTAAGCTACACAACAGAAAGTCAGGCAAAGCCCTTTCACTTAATGAGGGAGATGTGATTATCAGCGAAAAGCTGGCAAACAAGACCGGCACAAAGGTCGGTGATGAAATCCTCATTAAGGATGAGGGCGAAGAGCGGCCCCTGAAGGTTACGGGCATAACCGAGAACTATGCCTACCATTACATATACATTTCAAGGGATGTCTATGAGTCGGTTTTCGGCGGGGATATCGGATATAACTGTGTGCTAGCACAGCTTTCGGACAGTGTGAAGACCTCCGCCGGGCTTGAAGGCAAAAAGAATACACTGGCAACGGATTTAATGGACCTTGACGGAGTGATGTCGGTTATCTTCAATTCTCAGATAATCGAAAATTTCGGAAGCACAATTAATACTCTCAATGCAGTAATAGTCACGGTGTTCACGGGTGCGGCAGGTGCACTTGCCTTCGTTGTGCTCTATAATCTTTCAAATATCAATATAAACGAAAGAGTGCGTGAGCTTGCAACAATCAAGGTGCTGGGCTTTTATGACAAAGAGGTTTCACAATACATCTACCGTGAAAATGTCATACTGACTATCATGGGCATACTATTAGGGCTTGTGCTGGGCATACCTGTCCACAGCTATGTTGTCAGAGTTGCAGAGGTCAATGTTGTGATGTTCGGCCGCTCAATAGATTGGCAAAGCTTTATGCTTTCGGCTTTGATAACTCTATTCTTTGCCTTTGTTGTCAACCTCTTAATGCACTTCAAAATGAAAAAAATCAGCATGGTGGAGTCTATGAAATCCGTTGAATAAAACTTTCTGTATCTATATACTTTTAAAGCCCGCACCGTTTTCGGCAGCGGGCTTGATGTATTTTTTAACAGCAGATTTTATTCTCCGCAGTCGTCGCTATGCTCATGCTCATGGCAAACGGAGCCTGTGGAGTGCAGCTCACCTTTGAGGTAGCCCTCCGCTGCGGCTTTTGCCGCACCTGCCGCTCCTACGACAACCTCAATTTTTATTTCGTTGAATATTTCAACCGCACCACCGCCCATACCGCCGGAAATAATCACATTTACACCCATATCGCCTAAAAAATTTGGCAGAAAGCCGGGTCTATGCCCCGGGTTGGGGATTGATGAGGATTTTATTATTCTTCCGTTTTCAATATCATAAATATTAAAATTCTGACAATGGCCGAAATGCCCCGTTACCGTTGCTCCCTCACTTGCCACTGCTATTCTCATTTGTAATAACCTCCTGATTAATATTATTGATGTAATCGTCCATAATTTGTGCAGCCTGCCGCACAAGCTCAGCACATGGGCGATTTTTGTAATACTCGATTGTTCTTTTATCCGGGATATGGCTCTGAGGCTTTTTGCTCATCCCGAGCAGCTCCCGGCAAATAATAGAGCCGTTATTCGACTTGAATTGCTCGGCTAATGCCTGAATCAGCTTGTAGTGCTCAGCCTTTTCTGCATGACCCTTAGGGTCGACATAGCCGTATTTTAATCCGGCAATCATGAACATACCGCTGACAGCTCCGCAAACCTCACGCAGCCTGCCCATACCTCCGCCGAAAGAAGAGGAAAGCCTTATGGCGGTTTCAAAATCCAAGCTGGTTTCGTCACAGAAGGCGCCAATAACCGCCTGTGAGCAGTTATAGCCCTGATTGAATAATTCAACTGCCCTTTCCGAATGCTTACTCAATATAATCACCTTGCCTACGCATTTTCAATTGATTGTGCAAAATCGTTTAACCACTCGCCCTCAAATAGCTCTATTACTCCGTTGTCACAGCACTTTGCAACAGCCGGGTCAATAGGCAGTCTGGCGACAGCCTTGATATCGAATTTTTCTGCGATACTGTCAATGTGACTTTCACCGAATACTTTTATTTCTTCTGCGCAGCCCGGGCACTTAACGAAGCTCATATTCTCAACCAGTCCGAGAATCGGAATGTTCATCATCTTTGCCATATTGACAGCTTTTGTTACAATCATGGATACAAGCTCCTGCGGAGAGGTAACGACGATTAATCCGTCTACGGGAATAGACTGGAACACCGTCAGCGGGACATCTCCTGTGCCTGGAGGCATATCAATGAACATATAGTCCACATCACCCCAGATGACATCCGTCCAAAACTGCTTTGCCGTACCCGCAATAATAGGCCCACGCCATACGACAGGGTCGGTTTCGTTTTTTAGCAAAAGGTTTAAAGACATGATGCTGATTCCCATTCTGCTTTTTACGGGGAACAAGCCAAGGTCCGAACCGTCCGCCTTATCCTTGAGTCCGAAAGCCTTTGGAATTGAGGGGCCTGTAATGTCGGCGTCAAGAATAGCAGTCTTAAAACCGTTCCTGTTCATTATTACGGCAAGCATAGAGGCAATAAGAGACTTACCTACGCCGCCTTTTCCGCTGACAACGCCAATCACCTTTTTTATATTGCTCAGTTCATGAGGTTTTTCCAGAAAGCCTGTTTTGGATTTCTCTCTTTCGCTACAATCTTCACTGCAGCTTGAGCAGTTATGGCTGCAACTTTCACTCATTGTTCATTCTCCTTATTATGAATTATATTACCACAACACCTGATGTTGCCAAATACTCAATCTGTTCGCCCAAAGCGTCCTTTAATTGCCGATATGCAGTCGCCCCCGTGCAATGGCAGGTATAATAATGCGAGCCTGTTTTTTTAAGTCTTTCGGCAATTGCACATATAAGCTCCGGCGCTTCAGTTTTCCGTGAGGAAGGGTTGTGCAAATGGAAACCGCCGATTACGGCATCGGCATACCTTTCAGTTATCTCAAACACCCGCTGCATGATATTAACTATACCGTTATGCGCACAGCCCGCAAATAATACCTTTTTGCCGTTCTCACAAATAACTAGGTTCTGTTCATGCTCAAACGGGTCTTCCCGAAAACCATTTTTCTCTTTAATCAGGAGTGTTTTGTTTGAAAGCGAAGGCAGCTCTCTCCCATAAACATCCGAAAAAACGGAAAGCTCATCATCAATTTTCAAAAATCCTTTGGTCAGAATGAGTCGGGGATTGCCTTGCAAACCCTTATTTAGCCCAATATATTCGGTTGCATCCGAGCGTTTAGAATAATAGTCCCCGAAAGCCTGCTCATGCAGATAAACACTTGCCTTTGGGTTAACCTCCAGAAAGGCGTAAAGTCCACCCCCATGGTCATAATGACCGTGAGAAATGAATGCGGTATCCACCTGCGATAAATCAATGCCGATTTTTTGTGCGTTTTCAAGAAAAAGCCGGCTCTTGCCCGTATCAAAGAGCAGCTTGTGCTTTTGTGTTTCAATATATAGGCTCAGCCCATGCTCCGAACCGAACTCCTGCGAAACGCTCGTGTTTTCCGCCAATGCTATAACTTTCATATTCCTCCTCCTGCACGGCAACTCTGCAGTAGGCTCATTGTGTTTGCATAAACCTCTCTTACAGCCTGACCCGACAAACAATCGACTTGCGCTATGCTCTTCCCGCTGTTGACAGCCTTTACCGCCTCTTTATCAAACGGAATATTTCCCACAAATGCAAGGCCGTTATCCCGGCAAAAGGCAACAATCCTTTCGGAATTCTCAGGGCATAAATTATATTTATTGATGCACACAGCCGCCTGAACTCCGAAAATACGAGCGGTTATAATTATTCGCTCCATGTCGCTTATACCCGACAAGGAAGGCTCCGCAACAATTAAAACTAAATCAACTCCGCTCAAGGATGCAATTACAGGGCAGCCTATTCCCGGCGAGCCGTCAATTATGGAAAAATCAATATTTTCTGCGGCATCCTTCATCTGCTTTTTAACCTGTGAAACCAACTTACCGGAGTTGCCGCTGCCCATCTTGAGCTGTGCGGTAGAAAAGACAGAATCTCCCGCAAACAAAATAAGCTTACCCGCAATATCGGGAAATAAAGAAACGGCACCGCAGGGGCATATGGCCTCACAAACACCGCAGCCTTCACAGGCCAGGGGGTCTACCTTATAACAGTCGTTGCCCTTGAGTATTGCATCAAACCTGCAATTTTGAAGGCAAATGCCGCACTTAATACATAAATCCGTGTTGATTTCCGCCTTTTCCATACCGAAAAAATCAGATTTTTGCGGCTCATCATCCCGTTTTAAGACAAGATGAAGGTTCGGCGCATCAACATCGCAATCGGCAAATGCCTTAGCTTTTGAAAGGCTAATAAAGGCGGCGGCAACCGTTGTTTTGCCCGTGCCGCCCTTACCGCTGAGAATCAGCAGCTGCTTCATCGCGCACCTCCTCAAGCATTTTTTTTAGCAAAGAGGTGAAAAGGGCGTGGTATTTACTCTTTGCTCTGACTGCGATTTCGGCAACAGAGTTTATGGCTCCAAGTTCTGTATCAAACGGAATCCTTCCCAATATCGGGATGCCTTTTTCTATACAATAATTTTCCGCAGGATTTTCTTCGCGAAGGCATTTGTTGAGAATGACTCCGTAGGATTTTCCAAACAATCTGACCAGCTCATAGACCATGTTGAGATTATGAACACCGAAAACTGTCGGCTCCGCAACAAGAATGCAGTAGTCTGCGCCCTTAATGCTCTCCATAACTATGCAGGCGCTGCCCGGCGGGCAATCAAATACTGTCAAGCTGCTTTCTGCCTGAGGCGCTTTTAGCAATTCTTTGATAACGGGAACACCGGAGGCTTCACCCGTGTTCAAAGTGCCGCCTATTACCGTAACATTCCCGGAGCTGCCCTGCCGAATTATGCCAATTGTTTTTTCCCTCTCCGAAACTGCCTTTTGCGGGCAGAGAAGAACACATCCGCCGCAAGAATGGCAGATTTCCTCAAAAACAGTGACCCTGTTATTAACAAAAGCAAGTGCGTTGAATTTGCAGAATTCTACGCATTTTCGGCAGCCGGTGCAAAGACTTGAATTTATAAACGGCAGCGGAACAGTAACGTTCTTTTCATTGACCTGTTCGGGCTTGAAAAACAGATGCCCGTCAGGCTCCTCAACATCGCAGTCAATATAGACACTTTGCCCGGCTGTGGCAGCAAGGTTGACAGAAACCAGTGTTTTCCCCGTTCCGCCCTTACCGCTTAGAACTGCGATTTTCATGTTATCTGCCCCCATGATTATGAAAACCGGGATGAAACTCTATCAATTGGGTCAGATTACCGCCCAAAAATTCATTAATGTTTTTCTTTGCAGTTCCGGTCACAGATTTATATACCTTAATACCGGCACAGGATAAAACCTCGGCTGCGTTCTCTCCACAGCGTGGCGCTATCACAACCTGGACGCCTTTATCCACTAAAGCCTGTGATGCCTTAATGCCCGCTCCACCCTGACTTGCCGCAGCACTGTTGTCAAGGAACTCGGCTTCCTTTGAAGCTGTGTCAAATAATAAAAAAAAGGGCGCTCTTCCGAATGATATACATACGCTTGATTCAATCGATTTATTATCAACAGGTATTGCAATTCTCATTTGTACCCTCCATATCAAAACTATAAATTCATATCCTCACCGCTTGAAAAATTACCTGTGCAACGGCGCCTTCTGCACCCGCCGCGCCCGCAATGCTCACCCTTTCCGTCACAGAGCCTGTACTCTCCGCCTTCAATCCAAAGGACCTTTCCGTTAACAAGGGATTGTGCAAGCTTTTTTCTTGCATCATTATACATTGCCTGCACGGTGGTGCGTGCAATGTTCATCTGATTTGCACACTCAGCCTGCGTGAAGCCCTCTAAGTCAATGAGCCTGACAGCTTCATATTCATCTACTGTCATAACTACGAAGTTTTGTGAATCAAGGGTTGCGTCAAGTGGCCCAAAACGGTTGCTTTCAGGCAGGCAGCAGACTCTTCTCCTTTTTCTCGGTCTTGGCATATTTTCACCTCAAATAAATCGAAAAGATAAGGAGCGTCCTCCTATCTTTCGATTGTTCTATAAATCCTTCAACTGGCTTTCGATAGCCTTAATTTGGCTTTGAAGCATAGATTTTTGCTTGAGAAGCAGTTCTTCTCTTGTTTGAGATACTGCCGAATATGCATTTGTGCCAATACCTCTGCCACCGAAACCATGCCTGCGGGCAAGTCCTCGCACATATCCGTTTGCGCAATAAAAGATTCCTTCTCCGCCGCACTGCCCTAAGCCTCTGCCGGTTGCCGCTCCGTAGTCTAAAGGCCCCGTTCCATCTCTTCCGGGCATGAAAACACCTCCTTTCAGTTTTTGACATATGTCATTTACAATTCTATTATAACCCATTTTCGACATATGTCAATAACTAATTTTAAATTTTTTAAAAAAAGGAGGTGAGGACTCTTTGCCCCCACTTTTTTATCTTAAATTAAGGAATACACAAAAAGATTAATTTTAAATGGGCTTTTTCTGCGGTAATCATATCATGTAATGATTTTTTCACCGTCAAAAATGAAAATCCCGTATCCATCGCCCGCCTTATTGCCTGACTCGAGCCAATTGGCATATGCCTTTCTCAGGCTAGTATTTCTGGGCAATTCATTATAGGGCAAATTGGCATATCTGCCAAAAACACGCCAGGCGTTGTTAAATTCGTCAGTTTCTCTGCTGCGAACTATTTCAAAATCATGCATAAACCTAAGTATATTTGAACCCTTTGGCAAAAAAAATTCATGAGCGGGATAAAGCAGCCATGAGCCACAGCAAAAAATAACAG
>JAAZFZ010000164.1 GCA_012511485.1 Clostridiales bacterium
AAATGCAAGAAGATTACAATCCCGATATAGTCAGCGTTGGTGATGAGGAAGGCAAAGAGCATATCTTTGAAGAGCTTGACAGAATCGAAACAGATGATGCAAAGTATGTAGCACTTGCTCCCGTTTATGACGATGCAGAACAGGTCATTGAAGATGATGGCGAACTGATTATCCTTCAAGTTGATGAAGAAGACGGTGAAATTTACCTCTCCCCTATTGAGGATGAAGAAAAATTCAACGAAATCGGCAAAATATTTGAAGAACGGCTTGCGGATATTTACGACTTTAATGACTAAAATTAAATAACTCTCCCTGCCTTGTGCGATAAATACGGCTTATATAACCCAACACGTAATTATTGGGAGCCTATCTCCGGTGACGGATTGCAGACCTCCCGACTTTGGTCGGACGAAGGGAGCGCGAACTCATTGGGCGGCACCCACCTGCTATGAGCAGGTTATAATCTGTCGTATCCGGCTTGGCGGGGCGTTTATATTAAGGTGATTGTTGTGCAAAGGATAGTTTGTGCCGACCTGCTCGACATTTTGCCCTGCGAGCATGGTTTTTTGTATGTTGATAAGGAAGAACTTGATGGCGGAGGAATAAAGGCCTCGTTTTATTCTTATGACCAAAACGATAACTCCATCTCGCCGGTTAAAAAGAAATATTATCTCGAAACCAAATTCGGCAAGGCTTTTCACACAATTGCCGAAAATATTGGTGATTTTATTAATTGTGATGCAGCAATTCTGGGCAACGGGGGTGTCGCAGTCCTCTTTGATAATGGTGAACTGCTTATTTTTAATTCTGAAGGCTCGGTTGTCTGGAGCGGTGAAATGCTTTATCACGACCAGCCGGTGCGTGACCTTACTGTTGACGGAAAATGCATATGGGGCACAGTTCCGACCTTTAATGCTGTGGTAAATTATTCTCCTGCCGAAAAAAGAGTTATGCTCCGCATAGGAGGAGGCAGCTCAACAGCGTTTTCAAAGCCTGTAGGCGTCACAAAAAACCTTAATAAGCTTTATATATGCAATGAGAACTCCTGCAAAATCCGAACAATCAAGCTTGAGGACTATTCGGTAAAGGATTACATAACCTTCAACGAGCCAGTGTATAAATATTTTAAGGTATACGACAAGGAATATGCTGTGCTGGAATCGGGAGTATACATAATTTAAGAATTAGATAATTAACAGGGGCATATCTCTGACGGAAATCAGGAGATATGCCCTTTTTTCATCCTTTTCACTTTTTCATTGCGTGTTCACAGTATTTGCACACAAGGTATTCATCGGTTTGCTTAAAAATCGCCGGCAGGTACTCTTCTGTCTGAGTTATGCAGCGCAGGTTGGTGCACTTGCAGTCATGTGTGTCGCAGACCTTGTCGGGCAGCCTCGAATTCCTGTTTTCGAGCATTTTAATGATAAGTGCCATTCTTGCGAACATTCCGTATTCTGTCTGCTCAAAGTATTTTGCTCTGGGGTCATCGTCAACACCGACGGTTATTTCATCTACTCTGGGCAGAGGGTGCAAAATTCTCAAATCGGGTTTAGCGAGCTTAATTTTCTTTTCATCCAGAACAAAAACGCCCTTCTGAGCCTCATACTCCTTTTGGCTTGCAAAGCGTTCCCTCTGTATTCTTGTCATGTAGAGCACATCAAGGGAGGAAATCGCATCCTCAAGATTATCCGCAAATGAAAACTCACTGCCCTTCTCTTTAAGGTGTTCGATAATATAATCGGGAACCTTCAGCTCGGGAGTTGAAATCATCACAAACCTGTTGCCCTCATATTTTGAAAGGGCTTTAATCAGAGAATGAACCGTTCTGCCGTTTTTATTGTCACCGCAAAGACCTATTGTCAAATGGTCGAGCCTGCCCTTTTCGTATGAAAGAGTTACAAGGTCGGTCAATGTCTGTGTAGGGTGAAGATGTCCCCCGTCGCCCGCATTGATAATCGGGCATCTTGAATACATTGAAGCCGCAAGTGCGGAGCCTTCAAAGGAATTTCTAATTACAATAATATCTGCATAATTGCTTACAACCCTTATTGTGTCCTTTAGACTTTCGCCCTTTGAAACCGAGGAATTGCTGGGATTATCAAAGCCTATGAGCTTGCCGCCCAGTCGCAGCATAGCTGTCTGAAAAGACATCTGAGTTCTCGTTGAAGGCTCATAAAAAAGTGTTGCCATGATATTCCCGTGGCAGTCATCAATATAATAAGAGGGGTTTTCTTTGATAATGCCTGCAAGGCGAATGACCTCCTCAAGGTCATTTTGCGAGATGTGGTCAAGGTCAATTAAATTCCTTGCGTTCATTCTCACCGCTCCTTTGTTTGTTCTTGAACAGCTTCAATTATTGTTTTAGCCATATAGTCGAGCATTTCATCCGTCATGCCCGGATAAACGCCTATCCAAAAGGTGTCCTTCATAATTCTTTCGGTGTGTTCAAGCTCGCCTACAACCCTGTAACCTGTTCGAGCCTTTCTCATTTCGTCAAAACACGGATGCTTTATAATATTGCCGGCAAAGAGCATTCTGGTTTGGACACCTTTGCTTTCAATATACTTTACTACATTGTTCCTGCTGACATCCTCACGGCAGGTTATAAGAAATCCGAACCAGCTCGGCCTTGAATTCTCACAGGGTTCGGGCAGTATCAGCTTATCCCCGGCACCTTCAAGAGCAATGCGAAGCCTATTGAAATTGTGAATCCGCCGCTCGACAAAAAACGGGAACTTTTTGAGCTGAGCGCAACCGATTGCCGCCTGCATATCCGTCGCTTTAAGGTTATAGCCAAAATGTGAATAGACATATTTATGGTCATACCCTAGGGGCAGCTCGCCATACTGCTTATCAAAGCGGTGGCCGCAAAGATTATCCTGCCCCGAGGCGCAGGAGCAATCCCTTCCCCAGTCACGGATTGAGCGGATAATCTTATGAAGCAAGGGATTGTTTGTGTAAACAGCGCCGCCCTCTCCCATTGTCATATGATGGGGAGGATAAAAGCTTGAGGTTCCGATATCGCCGACAGTGCCGGTCAGGCAATCCCTACCGTCCAAGGTATAAACCGAGCCCAGCGCATCACAGTTATCCTCAATAAGCCAAAGGTTATATTTATCGCAAAAGCTTTTAACGCCCTTTAAATCATACGGATTGCCCAGAGTATGGGCTATCATAACCGCCTTTGTTTTGCCTGACACGGCTTTTTCAAGGTCGCTGACCTTTATATTGTATTGCGGTATTGTCACATCGACAAACACGGGCACCGCTCCGTACTGTATCAACGGTGCGGCGGTTGTTGGGAAGCCCGCCGCAACGGTAATTACTTCATCTCCTCTTCTGACGGCTCTGTCACCCAGGAGCGGGGAAGTCAAAGCCGCAAAGGCAACAAGGTTCGCGGAAGAGCCGGAATTCACAAGCGAGCAATACCTGACACTGAGGAAAGCCGCAAATTCCCTTTCAAATTTATCTGCATATCTGCCCGCAGTCAGCCAGAAAACAAGCGCGCTGTCACCAAGGTTCACCATTTCCT
>JAAZFZ010000165.1 GCA_012511485.1 Clostridiales bacterium
AACTCATCGCTTATGGATATGCTCAAGGTCGCGGCAATCCTGAAGGATAAGACCGTCAGACCTTCTGTCAGCCTTTCAATTGCACCCGGCTCAAAGCAGGTACTAAACATGATTGCACGAAACGGTGCGCTTGCCGACTTGATAGGCGCAGGAGCAAGGATTCTCGAATCCGCCTGCGGGCCGTGCATAGGCATGGGTCAGTCACCAAATTCAAAGGGCATCTCATTACGAACCTTTAACAGAAACTTTGAGGGCCGCTCAGGCACTGCTGATGCAGGCATTTACCTTATCAGCCCGGAGGTTGCGGCTGCCTCTGCACTAACCGGAGTTCTAACCGACCCCAGAGAGCTCGGTGAAGCGCCTGTTATCGAAATGCCGGATGAATTCCTTATTAACGACAATATGATTGAAATGCCCGCATCACCGCAGGAGGCAGAGAATGTTGAAATAATATACGGTCCGAACATCAAGCCCTTCCCCGCCAGCAGTGAAATGCCGGAAAACATCACTGCAAAAGCCGTTTTGAAAGTCGGCGACAATATTACAACCGACCATATCATGCCAGCCGGTGCAAAGATACTCCCCTACCGTTCAAACATCCCTTATCTTTCAAAATTCTGTTTCAGGCAGTGCGACGAGGATTTTGCCGAGCACTGCAAGCAGGCAGGAAACGGTATAATTATTGGCGGAGCGAACTACGGTCAGGGCTCTTCGAGAGAGCATGCCGCTCTTGTACCTCTTTATTTAGGAATTAAGAGCGTTATTACAAAATCCTTTGCAAGAATCCATCTTGCTAATCTTGTCAATGCCGGAATCATCCCGCTGACCTTCGCTCAAGCCGCAGATTACGAGAAAATCAGCGTCGGTGATGAGCTGTGCCTTGAAAAAATCAGGGAGCTTTTGGAAGGCGGCAAGCCAGTTTATCTGACAAATGCTACAAAGGGCGAAAAGTATAAGCTTTGCTATGAACTTTCCAAAAGGCAGATAAAAATTCTCACTGCCGGAGGGCTTCTCAATTACACCAAGCTCAACGGATAGTGCTATTTATTCGGAGGCTGTTATGAACACTCTCAGGAAAATATCGGCTGTTCTGATTATTATCGGTACACTGTTTGCGTTAAGCTCCTGTTCCGGGGCTCCTGACCCGGAGGAGCTTATCAGTGCAGAGTTGATTACAAGCGAGTCAAATGAACAGTTTGAATATAAGATTTATAAAAACTTTGCGATTGTTACACAATATATCGGGCAGAATGCAAAGATAGAAATACCCGAAAAACTCGGTGGTAAAACCGTCAGGGGCATTGGCAGCTATGCTTTTTATGTGAATGACACTGTTGAGTCGATTACCATTCCGGGGACTGTTGTTTCAATCGGTGATTCGGCCTTTTGGGGCTGCACATCCATTAAAATCATCGAAATTCCCGAAAGTGTTAAGGTAATTGAGGCAAATGCTTTCAGAAACTGCGCCGGCCTGCAGATGGTGAAAATGGCTCCTGAGGGAGTTACAAAAATCGGCAATGACTGCTTTGAATTCTGCACTGCTCTGACAAGCGTGGATATTCCCGAAACAGTCACTCAAATCGGAGACAATGCATTTCTCGGCTGCATTGCTTTGAAAAACATTACTATTCCTTCCGGCGTCGCTCAAATCGGGAACTCCGCTTTCGCCAATTGCCCGGAGCTGGTGCTAAAGGTAGTCAGGAATTCTTACGGCAATAATTATGCAAATGAAAACGGTCTGTCTTTCATTGCATCATAATATTTGGAGGTTGAAAATGACTAAGGCAGAAATAAAAAATGCGGTTGACAAATTTGAAGCCCTTGCAATTGCCCAGCAGGAAAGGTCTGAAAGAATTAAGGCTCAGGGTGATTTTATTGATTACTCAAGACTTGATAAAATTATTATCGGCGTTTGCGGCGGCGACGGAATCGGACCTATTATCACAAAGGAATCGGCACGGGTTCTTGAATATATACTCAGTGAAAAGGCAAAGAGCGGCAAAATCGAATTCAAGGTCATTGACGGGCTGACAATTGAAAATAGAGTGAAAGCCAACAAAGCAATTCCCGACGATGTGCTAGAGGAGCTTAAATCCTGCCATGTTATCTTAAAAGGGCCGACAACAACTCCCCAGGCGGGTGACCCGTGGCCGAATATAGAGAGTGCAAATGTTGCAATGCGAAAGGCTCTTGACCTATTTGCAAACCTTCGCCCGGTAAAGGTTCCCGAGGAGGGCATTGACTGGACATTTTTCCGTGAGAACACTGAGGGAGCCTATGCAGTTGGCTCAATGGGCGTGAATGTGACCGAGGACCTTGCAATGGACTTTGTTGTTGCTACAACAGAAGGCTGCGAAAGGATTGCACGCCTTGCCTATGAATACGCCAGAAGGAACAACAAGGGCAGAGTTTCCATAATCACAAAAGCCAATGTCATTAAGACTACCGACGGTAAGTTCCTCAACATCCGCAAAAATGTCGGCAAGGAATATCCCGAAATAATTACGGACGAATGGTATATAGACATACTCACCGCAAAGCTTATTGATAAAAAGAGAAGGGCCGATTTTAAGGTTCTTGTTCTGCCAAACCTTTACGGCGATATCATCACTGATGAAGCAGCCGAATTCCAGGGAGGCGTCGGCACTGCGGGCAGTGCGAATATAGGCAAAAAATATGCTATGTTTGAGGCTATCCACGGTTCTGCTCCCCGAATGATTCGTGAAGGCAGGGGTCAATTTGCAGCCCCGTGTTCAATGCTCAGGGCAACAGTAATGCTCCTGTCGCATATCGGTGAGCAGGAAAAAGCTGATTTGCTTGAAAGAGCTCTGGATATTTGTATGTATGAGGAAAAGAAGCTTCATATTACAGGCCGTCAGGACGGCTGCACCTGCTCGGAATTCGGTGATTATGTAATGCAAACCGTAAAATCTCTGTCATAAAAAACACAGAATAAATATCAAAGCCCGACCAGTATTTCGGTCGGGCTTTTAAAATTACGGGAAATGCGTATCATATGTCGAACATAAGCTGCCTGTAAGTCGGGTATGGCCAATGTTTGGATGACACAACGGTTTCAAGAGCATCTGCAGCCTGCCTGACGGAATTCATCGTTTCCAGTACCGTTTGGGCAAAAAACTTTGCGCACTCACCCAGATTTGTAATACGCTTTGCATCCATTAGGTCTTTTTCAAGCTTTAGCTGGTTATTATAAAGGCATTCGCAAAGCTGTGAGATTTCAGCTGTGAGTCTTGTTTCGTATTCGACGGATATATCCGAACAAAGTGATTTTTTGTTAAGTGCAGCTACGGCAAGCTCATTTGAGTATGCAACGCATGCTGGCAAAATATCCCTCTTAACCATGTCAAGCATAGTGTTAGATTCAATTGTCAAAACCTTGATATAGTTATCGGTCAGAACCTCACATCTGGATTCTACTTCTGCCTTTGTGTAAATATTGTGCTTTTTAAAAAGGTCAATATTCTTCTGCGCTTTGAAAAGCGGAAGAGCATCGGCAGTATTTCTCAGGTTGAGAAGCCCGCGTTCCTCAGCTTTCTTTGTCCATTCTGAGGAATATCCGTCGCCATTGTAGATAATCTTCTTATGGTTTTTATAGGTATCTGCTATAATATTGTGTATTTCGTTTTCAAAATCTTCGGCTTTTTCAAGCCTTGTTGCAAACAAAGAAAGCTCCTCGGCAACAACGGTATTAAGAATAATATTCGTACAGGATATTGAGGCTGAAGAGCCGAGCATACGGAACTCAAACTTATTGCCGGTAAAGGCAAAAGGTGATGTTCTGTTTCTATCCGATGTATCTCTTGGGATATGAGGTATTACCGGAGCGCCGACATGGATATTGCCTACTGATTTCTTAAAATATGTTGTTCCTTTTTCAATTGATTCAAGAATATCCGTCAGCTCATCGCCGAGGAAAATTGAAATGATTGCCGGTGGTGCCTCGTTGCCGCCTAGTCTATGGTCATTGCCGGCACTTGCAACCGAAACTCTAAGAAGGTCTGCATATTCATCCACAGCCTTGAGCACTGCGCAAAGGAATATAAGAAACTGCATATTATCTTCAGGTGAATTGCCCGGCTCAAAGAGATTAAAACCTGTGTCGGTTGAAAGGGACCAGTTATTATGCTTGCCGCTACCGTTAACACCCTCAAAGGGTTTTTCATGAAGCAGGCAGGCAAGGTCATGCCTCTCTGCAACCTTTTTCATAATCTCCATTGTCAGCTGATTGTGGTCGCAGCCGATATTTGTTGTTGTGTAAATCGGGGCAAGCTCATGCTGACCGGGAGCAACCTCATTATGTTCGGTCTTGGCGGCTATGCCCAGCTTCCACAGCTCCTCATCAAGGTCATCCATAAATGATTTGACCCTAGTTTTTATGTTGCCGAAATAATGGTCCTCAAGCTCCTGCCCTTTCGGGGATTTAGCGCCGAAAAGCGTTCTGCCACATAGCTTGAGGTCGCTGCGCTTTTCATAGAGCTTTTTGTCAATAAGAAAGTATTCCTGCTCGGCACCGACAGTTGTGAGAACTCTTTTAACATCCTTGCCAAAGAGCTTTAATATCCTCATTGCCTGCTTCCCGATAACATCCATGGAGCGCAGCAGCGGGGTCTTTTTATCAAGCACCTCACCGCTGTAGGAGCAAAATGCAGTCGGAATGCACAGTGTTTTTTCCTTTATAAATGCATATGAAGTCGGATCCCAGGCTGTATATCCCCTTGCCTCAAATGTAGCACGAAGCCCGCCGGACGGTAAGGATGAGGCGTCGGGCTCACCCCTTATTAGAGATTTGCCCGAAAACTGCATGATTACACCTCCGTCATCTGTAGGCTCAATAAAACTGTCATGCTTTTCAGCAGTGATGCCAGTCATTGGCTGGAACCAGTGTGTGAAATGAGTTGCACCCTTTTCAATTGCCCAGTCCTTCATGGCGTTAGCGACGGCATTTGCGATATCAATATCAAGACGGTTTCCCCTCTCAACTGATTTTTTCAGTGCCTTATATACATCATTGGGCAGTTTATCTCGCATAACCGTATCGTTAAAAACCATGCATCCGAACATTTCCGGAACTCTGCTCATCAATAATCATCCTTTCAAAAAAGCAGACACTGCAAGCATTTGCTTACAGCGCCTGCGCTGACATTGTTAATATACACCCAT
>JAAZFZ010000166.1 GCA_012511485.1 Clostridiales bacterium
CTTTGTATGGGAGCATTGCGGGCAGGCTTTCACTGCAGCCGAAGGTATTGCTAGCTCCTGAAGCAAAGCCGCCAACCGTTGAACGGTTAAAATGCGGTATGTTCTCCTGCCAAACTATATCCTTTGCCGCTATGCGTGAAGCTGACTGCAAAAGCGGCAGTTGCTCTGTGTTGTTTTCAATTTCATCAACCTGAGATAGTATTACTTCAAGTGCCTTTTCCGGAGGCAAAACATTGAGCATTATTCAATCCTCCATTGCTCTAAAAACATCTTTCCGAATTTTGTGTTCGGGTGCTGTATTACATCACGGGTATTTCCGTATTCCTCTATACGCCCGTTGTTCATGATAATTATTTTAGTTGAAAGGTTCACCGCCTGCACAGGCAGGTGAGTTGATATGAGCATTGTAGAACCGTTTTGCGCACAAAAGTCAAGCAGAACCCTTTCGAGCTTTCGGCAAAACTCAATGTCAACGGCTGACAACGGCTCGTCAAGGAGAAGGCACTCATGCTTCTTGACAAGCATCCTTGCAAGCATCATGCGCTGTGTTTCGCCGCCCGAAAGGCTGCCTGCCTTATTGCGGCCGAATTTTTCAAGCTCAGTTTTTTTCAAAGCCTCCGATGCCGCTTTTCGGGCATCCTTGCCCTTTGCCGAGCCGTTAAGCCCGATTTTAACATTGCTCAGCACAGAGCCTTGAAAGCAGTAGGGGCTTTGCGGCAGAAAAACGCACTCACCCTTTATGTTAATACTGCCACTGTCGTGCGAAATTACTCCCGCTATTATATTAAGCAATGTTGATTTGCCCGAGCCGTTTGGCCCGACTATGGCAACACGCTCACCGTCATCTATATTCAATTCTTCAATTTCCAGCAGGAAATCATTTGAATACTGCTTTCGTAAACCGATAATTTCTATCATTTTATTTTCTCCTGCATCGCATATGCAACACTGATAACTATGAAGGCAAGCAAAAGAAGTATAATGCCCAGAGCAATGGCGAACTCAAAATTGCCCTTGTTTGTTTCGAGCATTATCGCCGTTGTCATTACCCTTGTTTTAAACTGAACATTGCCGCCCACAAGCTGCACCGCACCGACCTCTGAAATAGCCCTGCCAAAGCCCGTGAGTGCCACGCTGATAAGCTGCGTCCTGCATTCACTAAGCAGCAGCAGCACCTGTTTGAGCCTGCCAATGCCAAGCCCGACGGCCGTTTCCCTGAGCCTGCCTGCTCTTGCACTGCTGACGCTGGTACTCAGCCCCGTTACAATGGGAGTGATTAATATGACCTGTGCAATAACCATGGCAGTGACAGAAAAAAGGAGCTTTAAGGAGCCAAAGGGGCCGCTCCTTGAGAGAAACATAAAAACAATAAGACCTGCCACAACGGGCGGCAAGCCCATAAAAGTGTTGGTGATTCTGACAAAAAGTCCTTTGCCTCTGAATTCGGCTCTTCCTGCGGCAACACCCAGTGGCAGGCCGATAAGGCAGGATATGAGTGTGCTCAAAAGTGACATTCTGACGGTTACGCCGATAATCTGCCAAAGCTCACTGTCACCGCTGAGTAAAAGAGAAAATGCCTGCTTTATATAATCAATCATTTTTCCTTCTCATTTACGGCTGCCGCAGTAGCCCTGCGGCAGCCTCATAATATCAGTCCTCAAGGATATAAAATAACGGCTCACCGTATTGAGTTTTACCGTATTCTCTAATAAGCTCGAGCGTTTCGGCTTTTGTCATCCATTGTATAAATGCGTTTGCCCCCTGACTGTTGATGCCTTCATGCTTTTCGGGATTAACGGCAATGAGTGAATATGTATTCTTCATATCCTCGCCCTTTTCGAGCAGAATTTTGATGTCGAGGTTTTTCTCCATCGAAAGGAAAGTACCTTTGTCTGTGAGGATATATGCCTGCATTTCGCTTGCCTGTGTCAGGGAAGTGCCCATGCCTGAGCCTGTCGAAACATACCATGCATCGTCCTTGCCGGGAGAAATGACAAGAGCCTTCCAAATTTACAGCTCAGCCTTGTTTGTGCCGCTTTCATCCCCGCTGGAGATGAATTTTGTTTTGCCGTCCTGCGCGATTTTTTCAAATGCTTCGGCCGCATTTTCACAATCCGCAACCTTTGACGGGTCAGTTTCCGGGCCGGCAATTACGAAATAGTTGTACATAAATGGAACCCTTTCAACTCCGTAGCCTGCCTGAACAAACTGCTCCTCTGATTCCTTCGCATGAACCAGGAGCGCATCACAGTCGCCCGTTTCACCGAGCTTGATTGCGGCTCCCGTGCCCTTTGCCGTGATTTCAAGCTTACAGCCCGTTTCAGACTCAAAATATTGTCTCAGGTAGGGCAGCAGCCCTGAATCATCAACCGATGTAGTTGTCGAGAGTCTGATAACCTCTTTCTCGGCAGATACCTCTGTAGCAGTCTGGGATTCTCCTTTTGTTGTCTGCACTTCGCCGCCGCCCGTGCATGCCGCAAATGAAAGCAGCATAATAACAGCCAGCAGCAGTGCAATGGCCTTTTTTTTCATTGACTATTTCTCCTTTCCAAATACGGGAGGCGGAGCCGTTTCCGTACCCCACCCAATGTTTGCACCGTCATATTCATTGAACTTAGACAATGCAAATCGGAAAATATTCTTAATGAACCAAAACCTCATGCCGAAAATACGGCTTTGGTGCTAAAAGTCAAAGGGTATTTAATTTTGCGCATAAATATGGTATAATTTATTAAATATTAAATGAAGGAATTACAGCCATGAAGTTTAGAGTTGCAGTTGTCTGCGTGAGCGACCGTTCATCAAAAGGTGAGCGGGAGGATTTGAGCGGGCAGGCTATCAGCAGAATACTCTGCGATATAGCCGAAACAGTTGAATACATCTGTGTCCCTGACGACAAGGATATAATATCGAGTCAATTAATCAGGCTGTGCGGCGGCGCTGTTCAGGCAGTTTTCACAACTGGCGGCACCGGTCTTGCTCCCCGTGATGTTACACCCGAGGCAACAATAGCCGTTGCTGACAAGCTAGTGCCGGGCATGGCGGAGGCAATGAGGCAAAAGAGCCTTGAAATAACGCCGACAGCAATGCTTTCCCGTGCGGCTTGTGCAGTAAGAAACAATTGCCTGATTGTTAACCTCCCCGGTAGCCCAAAGGCTGTTGAGGAATGTCTTGAGGCAATCAAGCCCGTCCTTCCCCATGCCGTGGAGCTCCTCTGCGGCAATGTTAATGACTGCGCAAGGTAATTCTATACAATTGATTATAGAAATTATGTAAATGGTTGTCAATAGCCGTAAGTTTTAAAGCGAGGCTGATATGGATTTTTCAAAGCAGGTGCCTCTGCGTCAAATCGGCGCACAGGCAATTGAAAAGCTATAAAACTCAAGCGTTCTCGTAGTCGGCGCAGGGGGTCTGGGCTGCAATGTCCTTATGCACCTTGCGGGTGCCGGAGTAGGGACGGTCGGCGTTTGCGATTTTGATACAGTGTCCCAATCCAACCTTAACCGTCAGTTCCTTTATAATTATGAAGATATCGGCAAGCCGAAAGCCAATCTTGCGGCACAAAGGCTTTCGCTCTACGCTCCCGACTGTAATTTTATTGAAATAAACTGCAAAATTACGCAGGAGAATGCACCGGATGCCGTTAGCGGCTTTGACTTGGTGATTCTCGCCTGCGACAGTTTCAAAACAAGGCTCATCATAAACAAAGCCTGTGTCCAAAAGAGTATTCCACTTGTCAATGCGGGTGTGGCTGAGCTTGAGGGCAATGTGTTTTTGTGTGTTCCGCACAAAACTCCCTGCC
>JAAZFZ010000018.1 GCA_012511485.1 Clostridiales bacterium
ACTTGTCAGTTTGATTGCCAAGAGCAACATGGATATGCTGTTTCTGATTATTATCATGACGCTGCTGACAATCGGAATTGTTATGATGTTCTCCGCAAGCTATGTGAGCGCAAAATACAGCTCGGTAACGGGTCACGATGCCTTTTTCTATCTCAAAAGGCAGGTCAGGTCTGCGATTATAGGCATTGTGCTTATGCTCATAGTCGCAAATATTGACTATAGGTTTTATAGAAAACGCTGGATAGCTTATGCAATCTTGGGCATTTGCGTGATGCTGTTAATCTATGTGCTGCTCAACCCCATGATTATAGATGGTAAGGAGAACTTTAAACGCTGGATAAAAGTGCCGGGGCTCGGGCAGTTCCAGCCGTCGGAGCTTGCAAAGCTGGGGCTTATTATGTTTTGTGCCTGGGGCATGAGCGAGAAAAGAAAAACAATAAGGTTTCCACATGAATGGATGGATACTATACCTTATATTATCGTAACGGGAATACTCTGTTTGCTGGTTTTGCTCGAAAATCACCTTTCGGGCACCATACTCGTTTTCTGCATAGGCCTTTGCATGATATTTCTCGGTGGCAGTATAAAAATAAGATACTACTTAATTGCCGGCGTCGTACTTGTTTGTGTCGCCGCGGTTATGATTATTGAGAGGGATGTTCTGCCCTCGTATATACAGCAACGCCTCTCCTCCTGGCTTGATTCGGACACGGGAGCGGACAGCTCCCGCTGGCAGATAAACCAATCACTATATGCCATAGGTTCTGGCGGTCTGTTCGGTGTCGGGCTTGGGAATTCAAAGCAAAAGCATTTATATTTACCAGAACCGCAAAACGACTTTATTTTTGCAGTCGTGTGTGAAGAGCTGGGATTTATTAGGGCAATGCTTATTATTTTGCTGTTCGTTTTGCTCGTCTGGAGAGGCTTTGTCATTGCCATGAGGTCAAAGGACAGATACGGCAGCCTTCTGGTCATGGGTATTATTTTCAAAATTGGGCTGCAGACTGCGCTTAATATCTGCGTCGTTACGGGCGTTCTGCCAAACACGGGCATCAGCCTGCCGTTTTTCAGCTACGGTGGCACGGCTCTTATGATGCTGCTCGTGGAAATGGGGCTTGTCCTTTCCGTATCGAGGTATTCAAAGCTCAGAAGGCACAATTAGCTGTATCGGATTGGGGATAGAAATGCTGAACAAAAAAAGGATTCTGTTTGCGGCGGGCGGCACGGGCGGTCACATCAACCCTGCACTTGCAGTTGCGGGGCTTATCAGGGAGCGTTGCCCCGATGCCGAAATACTGTTTGTAGGCACTTGCGAAAAAATGGAGGCAAAACTGGTGCCTGCCGCTGGTTTTGATTTTAAAACAATAAACATAAGCGGTTTTCAGCGCAAGCTGAGCCTGAAAAACATAAAAAGGAACATCGCCACCTTGAGCAAGCTCCTCAAAGCCTCCTCACAGGCGAAAAAAATAATTCTGGATTTTAAACCCGACACAGTGGTTGGCTTCGGCGGCTATGTGAGCGGCCCCGTTCTCAGAATGGCGGCAAAGCTGGGCATAAAAACAGCTATTCATGAGCAAAATGCCTATCCCGGAGTCACCAACAAGGCGCTTGCAAAAAAGGTTGATGCTGTTATGCTCACCGTTAAGGACGCAGAAAAGCTGCTTGATTCAAAGAATCCCTGCATCGTTACGGGGCTTCCGATAAGAGGCGAAATTGTCAAAGCGGACAGGGACTTCAGCAGGGCTGAGCTAGGGCTTGACGACAGGCCGATGATTCTCTCAATGGGCGGTTCTTTAGGCTCAAGGGCGATAAACGAGGCAATGGCGGAGCTTATAGCCGCAAAGCACAACGAAAAGAAATACTGCTTTCACCATGCCTTCGGGCAATACGGTCGATGGCTGCCCGATTTGCTCAGGGAAAAGGGTGTTGACCCCGACGGGGAGAAGGAAATCACCGTGCGGGAATATATTGACGATATGCACCGTTGCCTTGCTGCTGCGGATTTGGTCATTTGCCGTGCGGGTGCAAGCACTCTGAGCGAAATACAGGCTCTGGGCAAGCCCTCCATTCTTATTCCTTCGCCCAATGTGGCAGAAAATCATCAGTATCACAATGCAATGGCTCTTGTCAAAAACAATGCCGCCGTAATTATTCAAGAGAAGGATTTGACGCCGCAAAGGCTCATTTCCGAATTTGACAACCTGATGAAGAACCCTGAAAGGCTTAGAAAAACTGGAGAGAATGCCCGAAAAATGGCTATATATGACGCCAGCGAAAGAATTTTTAATGTTATTGACAGACTTGTTTCAGATTCCGGGCAATCCTTAACATAAACTGCTAAAAATGCGGCGTGGAGAGGAGCGTTTGAGTTCCCTGCCAGCAAAAGCAAAAAGGACAACCCACTGCGTACCGAATTATTTCTCACCCGTGACAAGCACGTTTCATAATATGAAAAAGGGTAGAGCTATTGCTCGACGCTTTTTCATTGAAAGGGTGTGCGTTATGGAGAGAATTATCATAGATGGCGGAAAAAGGCTTGAGGGTGAAATTTCTGTTCAGGGTTCAAAAAACAGTGCGCTTCCGATAATCGCAGCAACAGTCGCAACGGGAGGACTTTGTGTCCTACATAATTGCCCGACGCTTACGGATATAACTGCTGCCTTGAAGATTCTTGAGTACCTTGGTTGTTCCGTCAAAAAGGCCGGAAAAACTCTGATAATAGATGCTACCGGTCTGGCAAGAAGTGATATTCCGGATATTCTTATGCACGAGATGCGCTCCTCAATTGTTTTTCTCGGTCCTCTTCTCTCAAGAACAGGCAAAGCTTTTCTCACCACACCGGGCGGCTGTGACATAGGGCTCAGACCCATTGACTTGCATAAATACGGCATGGAGCAGCTTGGTGTCACAATTGTAAATGAAGGGGGAAAGCTCAACTGCCAATGCACCAAAAAGCTCAAGGGTACTGTTATTAATTTAACATTTCCGAGCGTGGGTGCCACCGAGAATATTATTATTGCCGCAAGCACCGCAGAAGGCACCACAACCATAATCAATGCTGCGAGAGAGCCTGAAATTACGGATCTTGCAATATTCCTGAATAAATGCGGTGCTAAAATTAAGGGTGCGGGAGAGGGTACAATAGTAATCGAGGGCGTCAATAACCTGCACGGCGCCGAGCATACCGTTATCCCCGACAGAATTGTGGCGTCGACATATATGACTGCAGCAGCAATCACAGGGGGTAAAATAGAGCTTGACAATGTTATCCCAATTCATGTAAGTCCCGTCATTCCTACCTTCAAGCAAGCGGGTTGCAAAATCAGCATGGGTAAAAATCATATTAGCCTATCCGCTCCCAAAAGGCTCAGGAGCTTTGAAAAAATAAAGACCATGCCTTATCCCGGTTTCCCCACGGACGCTCAGGCTACCGCCATGGCAATGGCATCTGTAGCCTCCGGCACAAGTGTGATTATTGAAACCATATTTGACAACAGATACAGGCATGTCCCGGAGCTGACAAGGCTTGGCGCACACATAAACGTTGAGGGGAGAATGGCAGTCATTCAGGGTGTAAGGCAGCTCAATGGAGCAATTGTTACCGCCTGTGATTTAAGAGGAGGAACGGCTCTTGTTGTTGCAGGTCTTGCTGCAGGCGGCACAACTCAGGTCAGAGAAATAAGACATATGGACAGGGGATGTGAAGCGTTCGAGGAGAATCTCAGGACACTCGGCGCAGAAATAAGGAGAGAAAACTTTGATAAACGGGAAGAAGGAAAAATCCTCCCCTAAGGCAAAGCAGGCAAGGGGCAATAATCGTTCAAACACGGGCGTTGGCAAAAAAGCTCAACTGCCCGATAACCCTATGCCCCACTCAAAGAAAAGCAAAGCTCACGGCAAAGCCCCTTCTCCTGCTCCGAAAAATCGTACACCGACCAAAAAAACGCCACAAGCTTCAAGAACAAGGCAGCCAACAAGGCGGCTGTCACCCCAAGAGCGCCGCAGACTTGAGCAGAGAAGGCGTAATATAAAAAGAGCAAAACGCCGCAGGAACCTTTTTGTTCTGAGCGGTTTACTGGTTCTTTCCCTGGTAGTCTTTGTCTGCCT
The DNA here is from genome assembly GCA_012511485.1 of Clostridiales bacterium. Taxonomy (GTDB): domain Bacteria; phylum Bacillota; class Clostridia; order Oscillospirales; family Acutalibacteraceae; genus JAAZFZ01. The sequence continues at coordinate 4,108 of JAAZFZ010000018.1, forward strand.
GTCATTTACGGTGCTTTTTAAGGCTACAGGCTTTAGTGTATCAGGCAGCACAAGGTATTCGGTTGAGCAGATAAAAAACGCAACCGGCATTAAGGAAAACACCGTCAGCCTTTTCAGGATAGACCTTGAAAACACTGCACGAAAAGTAGAAACCAATCTTCCCTATATCGGAAGTGTAAAAATAAAAAGGCGACTGCCCGAAACGCTGGTTATATATGTTACGGAAACTAAGGCGGAGTACGCAGCGCAATTCGGCAGCGGTTTTCTTCTCCTCAACAACGAGGGCAAAATCCTGGAGCCCTCATCCGAGAGCAAAAAGCTCGTGATTCTCAAATGCCCGGAGCCGATAGGCACTTCGGCGGGGAGTATAATTAGGTTTGAGAATGAGAAAACACTAAACAATTTTAAAACTGTTGTTGCCGCCCTCAAGAAGAGCGAACTCAAGGATATTACACAGCTTGATATTACCGACAACCTCAATTTGACTCTGACATATCAGAATAGGATTGTGCTAAAAATAGGCACAACAGCAGATATTGAAAGCAAGTTTAAGCTGGCAGTCAGCTCACTTGCCAACGAAAATGAAATAAGCAGGGAAGAAAAAGGCACACTCAACCTCACCATAAAGGGCAAGGCATATTTTAGCGCAAAAAAGGATGAATAATTATATCGCTTCTCGGAGCATTTCACACTGTTTATCCACAACTTAGTTCCTTGAAATGCAAAAATTTTTATTGAAAATGCCTTGAATATATGATATAATTCTTTTCGGTGCGATTATTTGTAAAAATGATATAAATCCGTTTAATCAAGCGGCAAAAACAAGGAGGAAACAATTTGAAATCCTATAACGCTAAAAACATCAGAAATATTGCTATTGCCGGCCATGGCGGCAGGGGTAAAACAACCCTTGCGGAGGCAATGCTTTATCTTGCAAAAGCTACTGACAGGCTTGGCAGAGTTTTAGATGGCAACACCGTGCTTGACTATGATGCTGAAGAAAAAAGACGCAAGGCAACCGTTTCAACGTCTGTAGCTCCTCTGGAATGGAAAGATACAAAGGTTAACATAATTGACACTCCTGGTCTTTTTGACTTTGCGGGCGGCCTAATTGAGGGTATGCGTGCCGCAGAATGTGCTCTTATTGTTGCCGCAGCAGGTTCAGGCTATGATGTCGGTGCCGAAAAAGCGTTTAAAGCCGCAAGCTCCAGAGGTATTGCAAAGATGTTTGCAATTACCCGTTGCGATGCTGAAAACACGGATTTCTATAAGACCTTTAATGCAATAAAAGATGAAATTGGAACTGCTATCTGCCCCGTTATAGTCCCCTTTGTTGAGAATGAAAAGGTCAAGGCCTATGTCAACCTTGCGGCAAGGAAGGCATATGAATACACTAACGGAGCAGCCAAAGAGGTTCCTATGCCTACAGGCGGAGTTATTGACGATATGATGGCAATGCTCTCCGAGGCTGTTGCTTCCGCCGACGACGAGCTGATGGAAAAATTCTTTGAGGGTGAGGAGTTTACCCATGAAGAAATAATCCGCGGCATTAACGCAGGCGTCAGTGACGGTTCAGTTATTCCCGTTTATGCCTGCTCAGGCTACACAACCGATGCAGTTGATATGCTGCTTGACGAGCTTGTATATTCCGCCCCCTCCGCTGCCGACAAGGCAGGTGAAAAGGATATCATATGTGACGAGAACGGCCCTCTCGCAGCCATTTGCTTTAAGACTGTTGCAGACCCGTTTGTTGGCAGAATGTCCTTCTTCAAGGTCGTTTCCGGCAAGATTACATCTGATACGCCGGCATTCAACGCCCGCACAGGCGAGAGCGAACGCATGGGCAAGCTGATATTTGTAAAAGGCTCTAAGCAGGAGGATACAGCTGTTATCCCCGCAGGTGACATTGGTGTTGTAACAAAGCTTTCAGGTATGAGTACGGGCGATACTCTCTGCGGTGCGAAAAATGTTATTTCACTTGAAGGCATCAAATTCCCCGCTCCCTGCCTCTCAATGGCCGTTAAGGTCAGAAAGAAGGGCGAGGAGGAAAAGGTTGCCACAGGTGTTTCAAAGCTGCTTGAAGAGGATTTGACAATCAAGTTTGAAACGAATGCCGAAACTCATGAGCAAGTTCTTTCCGGTTTGGGCGAGCAGCACCTTGATGTGATAGTTTCAAAGCTCAAGACCAAGTTCGGCGTTGAGGTTGACCTCAAAATTCCTAAGGTTGCCTACAGAGAAACTATCCGCAAGAAGGTTGAGGTTCAGGGTCGCCACAAGAAGCAGTCAGGCGGTCACGGCCAGTTCGGTGATGTTTATATCCGCTTTGAGCCCTGCGAGAGTGAGGACCTTGTTTTCTGTGAGGAAATAGTCGGCGGTTCAGTTCCAAAGCAGTATTTCCCCGCAGTCGAAAAGGGCTTGCGTGAATGTGTTGCAAAGGGCTTTATTGCAGGCTATCCGATGGTCGGGTTAAAGGCAACCCTTTATTTCGGTTCATACCACCCGGTTGACTCCTCGGAAATGGCATTCAAAACCGCCGCCTCAATAGCGTTTAAAAACGGTATGCCCAATGCCCAGCCGACAATTCTTGAGCCAATCGGCACCCTGAAGGCTTATATGCCCGATGACAATCTGGGTGATATCATGGGCGATATCACAAAGCGCCGTGGCAGAGTGCTCGGTATGGGTCCGGCAAATGAGCCTAAGATGCAGGAGCTAATTGCAGAGGTTCCTATGGAGGAAATGGGCGATTTTTCAACAGTCCTTCGTTCCGTCACTGCAGGCGGAGGTAGTTTTTCAATAGAATTTGCCCGCTATGAGGATGCACCGGCAGCAGTTGCTCAAAAGGTTATTGAGCAAGCAAAGGCCGAGGCAGAGGAATAAATTAAATTCAGTGCGGCTTGCTGTCAGTTCGCAGCAAGCCGTTTTTGTATTTTTTGGAGAATATGCCAATTAATTTTTTCTGTTTACAAAGAGTTTACAAATAAATTATTGACAAATTATATCGGTGAATGTATTATAATTAGCAGAGTTAGCACTCATAAGGTAAGAGTGCTAACTCAAAGAAAAGGGTGGTGAACGGCATGGATTTAAATGAAAGACGGCAGAAAATCCTTGCCGCCATTATTGAGCAATATGTAAAAACGGGTGAACCTGTCGGTTCAAAGAGCCTGCTGGAGGCACTGCAGCTTTCGCTTTCAAGCGCAACCATACGCAACGAGATGGCGGAACTTGTTGAGATGGGCTACCTTGAGCAGCCCCATACATCTGCGGGCAGAGTCCCATCGCATAAGGGTTACAGATATTATATTGACAACCTTATGGGCGAGAATGAGCTTAACGATGTTCAGCGCCGCAGGATTGAGCAGAGCATCCCAAAAAACATGCATGAACCCGAGCGGTTGCTTGAGCAGGCAAACGAAGTTCTTGCCAATATTACCAACTGCACTGCCGTATCCACAACACCTGCTTGTGAGGGAGTTCTGATAAGAAAGATTGAGATGATTCCCATTGGCTCGAGAACAGCAATGCTAGTTATACTCACTTCAACGGGAATACTCAAAAGTGAAGTCTGCCGTGCGGGCGGTGAGCTGACTCCGGCTGTCTGTGAGGCTTTTTATAATATTATTTCCCGCACTCTTATAGGCAGGCGTATTGACGATGTCAGCAGTGCAATGCTGCAGACGATTGCCGCAACGGTTTCGGATGAATTCCTGACTATTCTGCCTTTACTTGCCGGTGTGGCGGACATTGCCGCCGCTGCTTCACAGGCAGATGTTTTGCTTGAAGGGCAGTCAAACCTTTTCAACCACAGAGAGCTTGAAGAAAATGCCCTTGAGCTGATTGAATTTCTAAAAAAAAGTGAGCGTTTGAGCAGGCTTTTGGCTTCAGGCAAGGCAAAGTTTGATATAAAAATCGGTGAAGAAAATGAATATCGTCAGCTTAAAAACTCAAGCCTGATAGTTGCAAAGTACAATATCAAGGGCAAGGAGAGCGGAACAATAGGGCTCATAGGACCCACAAGGCTCAATTACGCTCAGCTTATTCCCAGCATTAAATACCTGACCGATTTGGTTGGCAGAATAATAACACAGGGTCTTGAAGAATAGGCTCTGAAATTAAGTAAAACTAACGGAGGTTATCCAATTGGCTAAGAAAAACAAGGATGAAGTTGCTCCCGAAGAAAAAGTCTGCGAATTCAATCAGGAAGTTAAGGAGCAGACCGAGCGGGATGCTCAGGTTGAGCAGGCAGGGCAGGCGAATGAAATAAAAGAGCTTGAGGATAAGCTTGCAGATAATAATGACAGGCTTCTAAGGCTTGCTGCGGAGTATGATAACTTCAGAAAACGCACACAGCGTGAGAAGGAAGAGCTGTTTTTATCTTCAAAGGTATCAATAATCAGTGAACTTCTTCCCGTTCTCGATAATTTTGAAAGGGCATCCCAGAATTCCGAGAGTAATGCAGAGGATTATAAAAAGGGCGTTGAAATGACATTCAATCAGTTTGCCGAAATAATGAAAAAACTCGGCGTTGAGCCCTTCGGTGCAGTGGGCGAAAAGTTTGACCCGAATATGCACAATGCTGTTATGCATATTCAGGACGATAATCTTTCGGAAAGTGAAATTGCCGAGGTCTTTGTAAAGGGCTATAAAATCGGGGATAAGATAATCCGTTTTGCCACTGTAAAGGTTGCCAATTAGTCCGGAAGGACTTAAATATATAACAAGCAGATAAAAAGCAGATAATTTAATTTATTTAGGAGGCATTTATAATGTCAAAGGTTATCGGTATTGATTTAGGTACAACGAATTCATGCGTTGCAGTTATTGAAGGCGGCGAACCTATAGTTATCGCAAATGCTGAGGGTTCAAGAACCACCCCTTCAGTTGTCGCATTCGGGAAAACCGGCGAGCGCATGGTTGGGCAGGTTGCAAAACGCCAGGCAATCACAAACCCCGAGCGCACCGTTTCATCAATAAAAAGGCAGATGGGCAGTGAGTACAAGGTTTCTATTGATGGCAAGAAGTACACCCCGCAGGAAATCTCCGCAATGATTCTTCAAAAGCTCAAGGCTGATGCAGAGGCATATCTCGGCGAGAAAGTTACTCAAGCTGTTATCACCGTTCCCGCATATTTCACGGACTCACAGCGTCAGGCTACAAAGGATGCGGGCAAAATTGCCAGCCTTGAGGTTATGAGAATAATTAACGAGCCGACTGCTGCCGCTCTCTCATACGGAATTGACAAAGAGAGCGACCAGAAGGTAATGGTCTATGACCTCGGCGGCGGCACATTCGATGTTTCAATTATAGAAATGGGCGACGGTGTTCAGGAGGTTCTCGCAACGGCAGGCAACAACAAGCTCGGCGGCGATGATTTTGACCAGAGAATAATCAATTGGCTTGCCGATGAATTTAAAAAGGATAACGGAATTGACCTCAGAGGCGACAAAATGGCGATGCAGCGCCTCAAGGAAGCCGCAGAAAAGGCAAAAATCGAGCTTTCCGGCGTTACGACATCTTCAATCAGCCTTCCGTTTATTACTGCCGATGCATCCGGCCCAAAGCACCTTGAAACAACTCTCACAAGAGCAAAATTCAATGAGCTTACAGCCGACCTTGTAGAGGCAACGATGGGTCCTGTGCGCCAGGCGATGGCGGACAGCGGACTGAAGAACTCTGAAATCGACAAGGTTCTTATGGTTGGCGGCTCGAGCCGTATCCCCGCAGTTCAGGAAGCTATTAAAAAGTTCATGGGCAAGGACCCGTTTAAAGGCATCAACCCCGATGAGTGCGTTGCAATAGGTGCAGCTATTCAGGCGGGAGTTCTCGGCGGCGAGGTAAAGGGGCTTCTCCTGCTCGATGTCACCCCTCTTTCGCTCGGCATTGAAACAATGGGCGGTATTAACACAAAAATTATTGAAAGGAACACGACAATCCCTGTTAAGAAGAGCCAGATTTTTTCAACAGCTGCCGACAATCAGCCCTCGGTTGAGGTTCATGTCCTCCAGGGCGAGCGTGAGTTTTCAAAGGATAACAAGACTCTCGGAGTGTTCCATCTTGACGGAATTCTGCCCGCGCGCAGGGGCGTTCCACAGATTGAAGTTACCTTTGATATTGATGCTAACGGCATTGTTCATGTTTCCGCAAAGGATTTGGGTACAGGCAAGGAGCAGTCAATTTCCATTACATCCTCATCAAATATGAGCAAGGATGATATTGATAAGGCAGTTCGTGAGGCTGAACAGTTTGCTCAGGAGGATAAACAACGCCGTGAAGAGATTGATACACGCAATGCTGCTGACCAAATGGTCTATCAGTGCGAAAAGCTCCTTAGTGAGGACGGTGACAAATTCTCTGACGACGAAAAGAAAGATATTAATGATAAGATTGACGCACTCAAAGAAGCTCTCAAGGGTGAGGATATCAATCTTATAAAATCCCGTCAGGAGGAGCTGACTCAGAAGTTCTATGAGGTTTCCGAAAAGCTCTATAAAACTGCTCAGGCTTCGGCTCAGGGCGGAGACGACGGGGCTCAGGGTGCTGACAATAATAATTACCAGCAGGCAGACTTCACGGATGTACCCGAAGAATAATAAACAAAGGCAGACGGGCTGTTGGCTTTCAACACTCCGCCTTTTGAGACATATAATGTTAAGTGAAATAAAACTTTTTTAAAAGTTCTAAAAAATTCAATGTAACCATTTCAAATTTTATGAGGCTTTGGTATAATGTACTAAAGCCTTGTGTTTGGCTTGAGTTTTATATTTGCAAAGGAGCCGTTTAGCTTGGCTGAAAGTAAGAGAGATTATTATGAGGTTCTCGGTGTATCAAAAAATGCAACTGAGGATGAAATAAAAAAAGCATACAGGCAAAAGGCGAAGCAATATCATCCCGACTTAAATCCCGGTGATTCTGCTGCGGAGGCTAAGTTCAAGGAGGCAAACGAGGCCTATGAGGTTTTGTCTGATGCAAGTAAAAAAGCCAGATACGACCAGTTCGGCCATGCGGGTGTTGACCCGAACTTCGGAGCAGCGGGCGGCGCCGGCGGATTTGGCGGCTTCGATGTGGATTTAGGCGACCTTTTCGGCAGCTTTTTCGGCGGCTTCGGAGGCAGGCAGGCAAATCCAAACGCTCCGCGCAGAGGCGAGGATGTGCAGAGCCGTGTCACTATTTCGTTTGAAGAGGCGGCAAAGGGTACAAAGAGGACGATTGAATTCAACAGGGTGGAGCTTTGCCCCGAATGTAATGGCTCCGGTGCCGCCAAAGGCAGCTCACCCAAATCATGCCCGGACTGTGGCGGAACAGGCCATGTAAATATTCAGCAAAGGACTCCCTTCGGCGTGATATCAACATCAAAAACCTGCCCGAAATGTGGCGGCAGGGGAAAAACTGTTGACAATCCCTGCACCAAATGCCGCGGCGGGAGAGTTTCAAAAAGAGTTTCGGTTGAAGTTAACATACCCTCAGGGATTGACGACGGCCAAGTCATAAATGTCAGAGGTGAAGGCAACAAGGGCATAAACAGCGGCTCCGCTGGCGATTTGCATGTTGTCGTCCTTGTAAGGCCGCACCCGTTCTTTGAAAGAGACGGGTACAATGTCTGGTGTGAAGTAACGATAAGCTTTGCTCAAGCCTGCCTCGGTGATTCGTTGCTTGTGCCGACTCTTGACGGCAAGGTTAAATATGATTTGCCCGCAGGCACTCAGCCGGGCACTGTATTTGTTCTCAAGGGCAGAGGAATCCCCAATTTAAACGGGAGAGGAAAGGGCGACCAGCTTGTCCGAATAATTGTTGAAGTCCCAAAGCATCTCAACAGCCATCAGAAGGAACTGCTCAAAGAATTCCAGCAGGAATTCGGTGATAATAACCGTTTTAATGCAAATCATTTAGATGATGACGATGACAAAAAGGGCTTTTTCGGAAAAAGAAAAAAATGAAGACAGATTATTTGGAGGCGATAAAAGTGCTTGACTATCTGTTGTTTATTGTGGCGGGCTTTTTTTCAGGCTCTGTTATGTACAGCTACTTAGTACCCAAAATCTTCTGCGGTATTAATATTATAGAGCAGAGTGATGACCATAACCCCGGCATGACAAATGTAATGCGCTGCGTTAGTGTTAAGCTCGGTATTTTATGCCTTGTTCTCGATGTGCTCAAGGGCGCAGTTCCGATTCTTATTGCGATGAGGTTCCTCGTCCCCACAAACAGGCTTTTTGGCATAGTGATTGCCGCTCCTGTTCTCGGTCATGCCTTTTCGCCATTTTTAAAGTTTCAAGGCGGTAAGGCAATTGCATCAACATACGGAGTTTTTCTCGGGGTTACCACTATCTCCTGCCCTATGGTGCTGTTCCTTGCACTTCCTATGGCGCTTTTCAGCCTGGTTATCATTGTCAAACCAGATTCACTGCGAGTGATTCTTTCAATGATAAGCTTTGCCTTAATCAGTGTGCTGCTCCCTGTTGTGCCCTCCTCATATGCTCTGGGTTCAGTAATTGTCTCGGCAACCGTTGTATTTAAACATATTATTAATTTTGGTGATGAGAAGGCAAGCTTTAAGCTATTTTTCCCCAAAAAGTGAGAGGCTAAATGAAATATTCTACTGTTATTTTCGATATGGACGGCACAATTCTAAATACCCTTGATGATTTGCATGACAGTGTAAAT
>JAAZFZ010000019.1 GCA_012511485.1 Clostridiales bacterium
CCAACAAAGGTGTGGCCAATTTTTTCCGTAGTGGGAAGCTCTACAGTCGAACCATATACCTGAGTTATCGGATTTACAACATTGCCCCCGTCAGCGTCAAAGCTTATGGTATATGTATTCCTTGTATAGTAGAGATGTAGTTCAAGGCTGTTATCCTCAGTTACCATTCCCGTTGAAGTGCTGTAATCAGCATAATACGTGAAGCCGTCAACTGACAGAGGAACAGCACTTATATTGGTGCCGACATTAGCAGTTATTTGCTGGGTATCTTCTTCAGAAAGGTTATAGCCTGTTCCGAAAACATTCTGCAAATAGTGATAAACGGTGTAGGTTGCCGTTTTGTGTTCCCATTGGGCAACAAGCGTAATATCCGCACCCGGCATTGTGAGAGGCCAAGTCACAGGTTCGCCGTTATATGTCCAGCCGGTGAAAACATAGTTCGTTCTCGTAGGAACGGGAGGAGCTTCAACCGAACTGCCCACTTCCGCCTCTATCGGCTCAACAGTGGAACCGCCTGCGCAATCAAATGATATAATGTATTCCGGCAGAGTTGTTCTTTCAATAATATTGTAATTTAGATCCGCCTGTGAAAGGTCATACTCAAGACCGTCAAAAGACGCCTGACCAGAACCAACATCGTTACCGGGCATTTTATAAATATACAACCTATTAGATGTTAAATTGATGCCGGTATCGCTTAAGCCTGTTTGCTTTATAGATTCCGTTGGGATAACGATTCTGGCTTTTTCGCCCTCAACGGTAGTCGGAGCGTCATCTTTAACTCTTAACTGGAAGGTTACAAAATCCTGTGCGGGTTCTACCTCGATGCAAGCACCGCCTGCAGGGCTGTTTCTGGATGCATTAGTCTGAATCTGAACATAGTCATAATGCTCATACTCCTCAAGAACAATTATAGGCGTACTCTTCCAATCCGCAGGAAAATAAGCACCCCAACCCGGCAAATTCTTGGAGTTAACCCTGCCTGAAAGTGAACCTGTTTCCCAAAGGTTCCAGTTGGGAGAATCTGGCGAGAAGTTTTCTACCGTGCTGGCATAATCATTGAAGAAAGCAACACCCTGACGGGCTTCGGTAAACGAACGATTATTTAATGCAGGCTCATAATATCTGGAATCATAAAATATCACGAACTGTGTCGAACCTGCAAAGTAGTTGGTGGAAACATTCAGTGTAATGGTGATTACATCACCCTTTTCAAGAGTTTCAGTCCCTTCGGGAAGGTCTGTTTTAAGCTTGATAGTTGACATATCAGGCATAACTCTCCAACTTGCAACAAGTGTTATGTCGCTCGCAGGCATTTCAGTTATCGCATAAGGCTCGCCGTTGAGCAGCCAACCGTCAAAGAGATAGCCCTCCCATGTTGGGTTGAGTGGAGGTGCTACAACAGAGCCGCAGGGTTGAGTTATAGGTGCAATGGGTGTGCCCTCGCCGGAGTCAAAATAGATTGTGAAATCCAAAGGAATCCAGTTTGCTACAAGCGATAAATTCATTGCAGGCATGGTTGAAAAAGTATATGGCTCTCCGCTATAATACCACCCACCGAACTCGTAACCGTCCCTAATAGGGGGTGGAGGAGCCGTTATCTGCGTACCCACAGCGGCCGTTATCTCGTCGATAACTATTTCGCATCCTGTATCAAAGGTGATGGTGAATTCCGTTGCAGACCATTTTGCATAAAGGGTAGTATTCTGCGAAGGAACACTCATCGGCCATGTTACAGGTTGAGTAAGCTCCGGGTCTCTGTACCAGTTCAAAAAGTTATAGCCAGTTTTTATAGGATTCGGTGTTGGCTTGTTGATGGTAGTGCCATATTCTGCCGTAATCGGAGCAACGCTGGAGCCACCTGTCGAATCAAATGAAATTATATAGCTTGCGGGGGTCCATTTAGCATAAAGAGTACGGCCGGACTCGGGTATTATAATAGGCCAGGTTACAGGGGATGAAATCGCCACATTGTCATAATACCAACCATCAAAATCGTAGCCCGGTTTTGTCGGGTTCTGCGCAGGCCCTCCGTAGGTAGTATTGATTTGGCCTGTGTATGTGGGTATAGATGAGCCGCCTTTTGTATCAAATACAATATTTGCTGTGGCAGGCTCCCATTTGGCATAAAGAGTCATCCCTCCATAAGGCATTATAATGGGCCATTCGGCTGGTATGGTGAGTTCCGGGTCAGAATACCACCCTACAAACACACTAAAGGGCTTTACACTCTGAAAAACAGGCTCAAATACAACATCAAAGAGTGGCGCTGAAATTGCTGGCTGAATAGAGCCGCCGTCTGTAGAAAATGATAAGGTATATGTATTATAGGTCAACCCGTCAATAGCGTCGCTCAGATTAATAGCCATCTGGTTGACAGCATTCTGATAACGCATATCGAGGGTTCTGTCATAGTTAATGTCAGCTAATGCATCATCAAGAGCGGTTTTTGATGCTGTTGTGTAATATCCCGGATTATTGTAATAATCCGTGGGAATCCTCATAATAAGATTGTCGATACCGTTATAGTTTGCAGCTTTATAAACAAGAAAACTGTTAATTGCATTGTTAAGATTATTGTATGCATCGTTGATTTCAGCCTGTGATGTGTTGGGTTTGCCGCAAATTGCATAGGCTTGAGAATATGCATCCTCATAAATGTGCCAGCTTGCCGCAGTGAAGTATTGCTCCTGCCTGTTCAGGGCTTTTTCACTGTTAACAAGGTTCTTTAAGGCAGTTTTATCATAAGTTATAATCTTTATCTCAATATTTTCATACAGGGTAATTGAAGCGGAAGCTATTAAGTTTTTACACTGTGCTTTCACACGGCAGAACAGACGCAATTGCAGAGGTATGCCCGGCTGCGGAACCGGACCGTTGATTTTGTAGGTATATAATTGGCCCTCAGCCATATTGAATCCGCTGCCGAAGTTTGTCGAGTAACCGGAGGTTGGTACTCCGTTAAGCGTTTGGTCGGTTATCTTTAATTCCTGTAGATTTCGGCTGTGGTCGCTGTCCCAAGTGCCATCATAAGCCATAATCTTTATTTCAAGATTTGAAGCATTCAAATTGGAGCAGGTTGATGTATCTAAATAATAATAGCCTGTAGGATTATATTCATAGCCCATTGTGTATTCTGTGCTGCCACTGGCAGAGTCATTGCGGTACCAGTAATAGGCTGCTGCTGTGGAGCTTGCATCATAGGTAAACGAATGCGATTCGGGGATAAAGTAACCGGAGCCCGAGCCAGAGGTAACCAAAGTGGGATTATAGCCTTCAAATCTGCCCATTGTCGGCGTAACCCAGAGGGCATGGTAAGCATAGGCATCCTTCGTTATTGTGGGTTTATTCTGCCTTTGACGGTTAACTATTGTTGCATCATTGGTCGCTTCGCAAACCCATGAATAAGCCTTTGAAATCCAGGTTTTGCCGTTATAAGTATAAGAAACGGTAAATTCAGCAATTGTATTTGCAGTGGCTGTGCCGCCAGTTATATCCCAATATGTAGTGTTGCCCGAGGTATAATTAGTTCCATATGCAACAGAACTTGTTGTTGTAAGGGATACATTTGTTGCGCCATCGAGATAGAATGAAATGCCTTTAACGACAGGCAAAACTTTCGTGCCCGGAAGGTACTCGTTTGTTCCGTATGTTGTCAGATAACCGGGTACATTAAAAGTAGGATTAGGAGCCACATCAGGTGTTCTGGGGACTATTGGAACCGTGGCTGCATTAGCATTAACAAAGCCGACCGTTATGACTGATAAGACCATCATAACTGAGAGAACAAGGCTTAATATTCTTTTTGATGCTCTCATGCAAAAACCCTCCGTTATCAAATTAGAAGCAAGGGACAAAAATAGAATTGCATTACAATAATCTGGCATGCTAATACATATAAAAATTACCATATTTTTTAAAATTTGTCAATGGATTTTCATTCAATTTATTGTTTTGCATCATTATTTTTTGAATAATGCTTGTCACGCTTTTCCTATTTGTTGAAAAGTCACAAAATATTGCAGGAATTTTAAGAAAGGAAAATGAAATAATATTGTTGAGGTGATTTTATGAATGACAACTTGCTCAATGAAAGCGGTGTTCCTCTCGGATTCGGAATGGCTTTGGCGCAGAATACGCAGGCGATGGAGCACTTCACAAGGCTACCCAAGGAAAAGCGGAAAGCAATAGTTGACCAGACTAAAGGAATTAACTCTAAGGGTGAAATGCAAGCTTTTGTCGATAATATGACAAAAATGTAAGTATCAACCCGCTCCGCATTATTACGGAGCGGGTTAATATATATTTTTATTCAATTACCATCCGTATTTTTCCGGCCCCCAGTGCCGCTCAACCTGATTCTGCTCGGTATAAAGCAGCGTGTGGTTTTTAAGGTCTTTGTTAAGAAGGACGCCCGCACCGACAATACTGTAAACTCCGACCTTGACACCGGGCATAAGGATTGCGTTTACTCCCGTTCTGCAATAGTCGCCTAAAAAAACTGCATCGCCATAATCCTTTGGGAACTCACGCCTTCCTTTTATATTATGTATGGTATTTGCGTCATCAAACCTCAGACTGCCACAGACTGTTGCCGCACCGAGGTCAGTGTTTTCGCCTATTATTCCGCAAAGCTCCATGTAATGATATAAATACACTCTGGTGAAAATAATACCGTCAAGCTCTGCGGCATGGCTGACAATGCATTCATCCCCTATTGTTGAACACTCTGAAACAAAGCAGGCATTTCTGACGGATGTGTTATTGCCAATAACCACATTGCCCTGAATTATGGCACCGTTTGTGATATGGGTATTGTCACCGACAATAATATTGCCGTCAATAATTACATTTTTGCCTATAGTGCTGTTTTTGCCCAATTTAACAAAGCCGTTTATTACTGCTGTTTGGTCTATAGAGGCTCCCTGTGCCATCTCATTGTCTTTTAAGGCGGAGCATCTTACCCGATTTATATATTCGTTTGCTTCAATAATATGCCACGGCTTATCAATATCAAAAACACTCTCCTGAGCCTCTACCGCTTTTATTCTTGTGCCTCTTGCTATCTCGTCGGATAAGGTCATTTCAATATAACCTTCAATCGGAGGCATCATACCAACCTGTATTGAGGTGAAGCGGCAGGAGTTATATTTGAGCTTTTCATAAATATCTGACTTAAAGGCAAATCCGGCGCAGAAATTACCGCTCCCCTCTCTTGCATGGCCGATTATTTCGGAAAGGTAACCCTGTTCGTTTGTGTTGCAGCAAATGATATCGCTGTTTCTGCTGTTGGATTTGCTTAAAAGGGCGGTATAGCATTCGTTTTCTTTATAAGTTTTGATTAAAGCCTCAATATCTCCTTTGCCGATTATCGTATCTCCAAACAATGCCAGAAAATCGTTGTCGCCTATCAGGCTTTCGGCTGCAAGCAGAGAAAAGGCAGTACCCTTGGGAGCCTTATCCTCTATGACTTCAACATTTTTATAATCCCTGAAATATGATTTGATTTCCTCAATGAATCTGCTGCCGACAATCACGATTTTTTCAAAGTTCAGCTCTAAGAGGGTATCAACCGAATAAGCGACTATCGGTTTATTTGAAACCTTAATCATCGGTTTACATCTTATTTCGGCATAAGGCCAAGCCTTCGTGCCTGCCCCTGCGCAAAGAATTACTGCATTTCTCATATTTACACCTCATTTCAGATTTATAACAAAGCTGACTGTCTGCTGAAAGCAAAAATCAGCGAACACTTCCGGAAGACTTATATACTTATTAAGATTTTTTTCGGCGCTTTTTCTTGCCGTTTGACTGCCCGTAACCAAAAATTCATAGCAGCTGTTATAAGCGTCGCACATACAATTGAATTTTTCTATCCAGCGTTTGAGCTCTCTGAAAAGCTTTATATCGTTTCTCTTGAGCAGCTCTCTTGTTCTGTTAATTTTATCAATGTAACCACCCATCATTTTTAAGGCGTTTTCGTTGTTTCCGCAAAGAATTTGTTGACCTGCCTTGGACATGGTGCTGCACATCATCTGCGAATTTGAAACCTTGAGGCAGGAAGTCATCAGGTTTTCCGCAAATGGCTTGAAATCCTCGCTCAGGCTGCCGAGAACTGTTTTTATGGCATAATCCCATGAGGCGTTGTGATTATATTTTAGCGGATTATGCAGGTAATCGGCTATTGTCAGCAGCGGTATCTTCGAGCATTCGCAATACTCCATACAGTTGGATATTATCCCCTGTGAAAATTTATATAGCTCCTTATCCCTGCCGTTTATATAGCCCAAATGCATTTCGTTAAACATCTCTGCATCATTAACGGGAAAATTATCCCAATACAAGGGCCTGTGATTGGTAGAGTCCGTGAACCTTGCCGCCTCAGGGGCTGTCAGCTCCTGTGAGCAGATGTTTCGCCCCGTCCAGAAAATATCTACCTGCGGCTCAATTGAAGTGCCGAGCTTCGAAATAAAATACTCATCTCCCCTGCCATGATACTGCAG